>JAACEH010000288.1 GCA_011682595.1 Anaerolineaceae bacterium | reverse complement strand
CCGATCACGGCGACATGGGCGGCGAACACGGCGTGGGCTTCAAGGGCCCCTTCATGTACGACTGCCAGATGCGGATTCCCTTTATCATCATGCCGCCGCGGGCCGGTTACCCGGGCCCGGGCAGCTTCCCGCCGCCGGAAGGTTTCGCACCCGGCAGCACCTGCGACGCCCTGTGTTCGAACATCGACGTTTTCCAAACCGTCCTGGACCTGGCCGGCGAAGAGCCCGACCCCGAGCTTCGCGGCAAGAGTCTGCTGCCGGCCGTGGGCGGCGAAAAGTTCGACGGTCACCAGGCCGTCTTCGGCGAACTGACCATGTTGGGCCGGCGCGTGGCCCCCATCCGCATGGTCCGCACGAAGAAATGGAAATACACTTTCTATCTCGGTCACGGCGAGGAGCTGTACGACATGGAGGCCGACCCCTGGGAGATGACCAACCTGGCCGCCAGTGCCGACCACGCCGCCACCAAAGCCAAGATGCAGGCCCGGCTGATTCGGTTTATCGAGGAAACCGGCGACCCGCTTTTCACCCAGCAGCCGACCGACAGCAGGGGCCAACCGTTCACGACGGTTCCCATCGAAGTCCCCAAGCTGGGCCAGAAGTCCGGCCTCACCAGCCCCGTAACCTGGGAGAAGTAAGCAACGACAGCACCTTGGACAATCAGCATGCTTCTGCTCTTCAGAAGCACGGCATCCATCTGGTGAGCTTGCCCCCCAGCAAACCCGTTCATGGCCACGCAAGCGTGGACCATGCCATCCCGCCGAACGCCTGTCATGGCGGGTGCCACGGTCTGGACGAAGGCCAGGCCGTGATCATCTTCCGAACGTTCATCATGGCCTGGCTACGCCAGACCATGGCGCCCCGCCGTTCAATCTTTGTTGCAGGCAACCTAGCGGTTCATCTGCGGATCGCGGGGTGGGCCGCCGGGGGAGGAGGGGGGTGCCTTGGGGAACGGTTTGCGGGTTTCCTTGAGCGGCTCTTCGACGTATTCCAGCAGCAGGCCGATGAAGGGATCGACCCGCCGGCGGTAACTGTCATTCAGGGCGGCCCGGAGCACCTGGCGGAGGATGACTCGTTCGGCCATGTTGCCCTCGGTGGGCCGGGCGGTGCCCTTCCATCGCGGGTCCAGTTGCGACTGCGTCCAGAACTCGACCCACTCGCTGGTGCCGTTACCCCAGTGGGCGATCTTGTCCAAGGTGGTCAGCTTCTTGTCGTAGTTGGGCAGCTTGAGTCGCCGCTCGACGTACTTGCTGGTCCGCACCTTGATGACGTGGAAGGTGACCCCGCGCTCGGCTGCGGCGGTAACCAGCTTCTCGATCTTGCCCAGCGAATTTTCCTTGGGCGGGGCGTCGGTCATAATGACCACCACCTTCCTGGCCTTGGTGCTGGGCGACCACTTCTGGTGCATGACCATGGCCACCAGGGCCTCGTAGACGGCCTCGGGAATGTCGCCGCCACCCTTGGGGCGTTCGGGGGCCAGCCGCGTCTGCAGGTCGGCGGCACTGGCCGTCAGCGGAATGTTCCTGGTGACGTACTCGTCGCCCTGGTCGCGATAGAGTGTGACGCCGATCCGCGGTTCGCGGCTGATAAGCTCGAAGGCCCGCATCATTTTGACCACGTCGCGTTTGATCCATTCCAGCGGGCGGCCCATCGAGCCCGTCGTGTCCAGGGCCAGCCCCACGTCGAGCTGGTCGAGATGAAAGCGCGGCATCTCCAGATCGCGCCGCCATTTCGGATCGGCCGTGTCGGTGATCTTCTCGCCCGGCGGCATGATCTCGCTGCGGCCCTTGTAGGGCGGGTACTCGGCGGGATCGACTTCCTGGAAAGTCTGCTCCTTGTACCACTTCGCCCAGCGGCGGCGCGTCGTGTCCCACATCACCTTCGAGCTTTCCATCCTCAACGAGTTGTGATATTTGACATCCTCGGTGGTCAGCCGTCGCAGCACCAGTTCGGCCCGGTAGGCGTCGTCGAGCACGCTCATCCGTTCGATAAGCCACCTGACCAGGTCGCCGCTCTGCCAGCGTTTGATGGTGTCGCCCAGGGCCCACAGGGTTCGGATGTCGCCGGGGTTGATCGAGTTAGTGGTCTCGAAGATGTGTTTGATGCGCTTCTTGTTGCGGGGCGTCGGGCCGCCCTCTTCGACCAGGCCCACCAGGCCCAGCCGCAGGTCGCCGCGAAGCAGGTTCTTTTTGGCAAACTCGAACCCGCGGCGCTTCCACAGGGCCCGTTGCTGCGGGGCCAGGCGGCTCTGCCGGCCGTGCAGGGCCTCCCAGGCATAGAGCTGCACGATGGGCGTCTTGTCCTCTTCCATCACGGCCATGAGCTTGTTGGTGGTTCGCGGATCGTCGATCATGGCCAGGCCGATCACGGCCATCGAACGGGCGATCCAGTCCTTGCTCTTGAGATGCTTGTCGTAGATCTGGAGGTACAGGCGAAGAAAGCCCTCGATGACCTTGGGGGTCTGCGAAAACCTGAGCGGTTTCTTTGGCTCGGCTTTGTCGGGTTTGGCTGCGGGGGGCGGGGCGGGCGGCACACCCGGGGCCGGTGAAAGCCAGGAGTCGGCCGGCCTTGCCGCCGGAGTCTCAGCTGGCGTCGTCCCGGGATCCGGTGTCGCAGTCCCGTCGGCCGCAACGAGCGGCACCGCCACCAGCATTCCCACGACACAGGCCAAAGCTGCAACCATGCGCTTCATCAATCGTCCCCCTCCCTTCCCTTCGCGGAGCGTTCCGGCGCCACTGGATTGAACCCCGAAAACGGGGTCCGGTACTGATAGTACGATCTGTCGTGCCTCCCCGTCCACCAAAAAGCCGGCCCTGGCGAAGAACCCTTTCCCGATTGCCAAAAGCCCCCAAACGTGGTACATTGTCGGCCTTCGGTTTGGGCCTGTACACTGGAATCCCTGTTGAGTCGAAAGAGTCGAAAGTCATGAAAAGAAAAATGGTCACCATCGACGGCAACGAGGCGGCCGCCTACGTCGCCCACCGGAC
>JAACEH010000287.1 GCA_011682595.1 Anaerolineaceae bacterium | reverse complement strand
CACGGAACATGCGTCGCCAGCGACGCATGCCACCCCCGTCGGGTCTGTTGACCAGATCTACTTGACTTTACCTGCAATCTTGACGTACACCCGTGCCGCGCCTTGCGGGGTCTGGCGCTTACGGCCGGAAGGCGCCGGGGGTGTGGCGGATCCGGGGGTCGCCGGCGGCGTCGAAGGTTACGGCCAGCACGTCGAAGCGCATGGGCGGGTCGGCGATGCCTTTGCTCTTCAGCCAGGCCTGGGCGGCGCGGACGATGTGCCGCTGTTTCCTGCGGCCGACGGCCTGCTCGGCCCGGGCTATTTCTTCGCCCGAGCGGGTCTTGACCTCGACGAAGATGATTCGCCCGCTGCGCTTTTCCCGGGCCACCAGGTCGATCTCGCCGAACGGCGTCTCGACGTTGCGGGCCAGGATGCGGTGGCCGCACTGCTTGAGGAACTTGGCGGCCAGGTGCTCGCCCCTGCGGCCGAGAGTCTTGTTGAAGTTCAGCAGACCCATGTCGCTCTCCGGCGGATTCTCGCCGCCTGACTATAGCTTGCGGCCGAGCCGGCGTCAACGGGCGCGGTTTCGCTTATTTGCTTGTTTGCTTGTTTGCCTAAAGGCGGCCCTTGACAGCATACGATACCAAATGAGAGAATAGCGATTGTTGTAGGTCCAATCACTAGCCCACTAGCCCACCAGGGATGGTTTTCGGCTGTCGAGGCGTGCAGCAAAAGTGACAATTGAGTGCAAGGACCAGGCGACGGAGCGCCCGGCTTTCAAGAGGTTTCCGCGAGTCTGTTGCGCGGACGGGGCTTAAGAGCATGAACATCGTCAAACGTCTGGTCGTGGTTCCCAAACTCCCTCCGCAACTGGAGCGGCTCAAGGAACTGGCCTATAACATCTGGTGGAGCTGGGACCCCGAAGGGCGGCAACTGTTCCGCCGCCTGGACCCCGACCTGTGGGAGCGCACATACCACAACCCGGTGCACATGCTGGGCACGGCCAGTCAGGACCGGCTGAACTTCCTGGCCGACGACGAGGGCTACCTGTCGCAACTGGACCGGGCCTGGCAGCGGTTCCAGGACTACATGGCCTCCAGTCACCGCTTCAGCCACCGCGAGGTCGAGGGCCAGGTGTTCGCCTATTTCTCGGCCGAGTACGGCCTGACGGAGTGCCTGCCCATCTACTCCGGCGGCCTGGGCGTTCTGTCGGGCGACCACATGAAGGCGGCCAGCGATCTCGGTCTGCCTCTGGTGGGCGTGGGGCTGCTGTACCGCGAGGGCTATTTCCGCCAGTACCTGAACGCCGACGGCTGGCAGCAGGAGTACTACCCGGAGAACGATTTCTATAACATGCCGGTCCGCCGCGTCATGGGCCAGGACGGCTCGCAGGTGGTGGTCGAGGTCGATTTCCCGAGCAGCGTCGTGAAGTGCCAGCTCTGGCGGATCGACGTGGGGCGGATAGCGCTGTACATGCTGGACACCAACCACCCGGACAACAGCGACGAGCACAAGGCCATTACGGCGCAGCTCTACGGCGGCGACTCGGAGAATCGCATTCGCCAGGAGATGATCCTGGGCATCGGCGGCTACCGGGCCCTGCGAGCCATCGGCAAGCAGCCCAGCGTGGTTCACATGAACGAGGGGCACGCCGCCTTTGCGGGCATCGAACGGGCCCATCACCTGATGTGCGAGCAGGAAGTCTCTTTCGACGTGGCTGCACAAGTGGTCCGGGCCGGAGGCTGTTTCACCACCCACACGCCGGTGCCGGCGGGTAACGACGTCTTCGACCTGGAGTTGATCGACAAGTACCTGAGCCACTACTACGACAAGCTGGGCATCGGCCGCGACGGCTTCCTGGCCCTGGGCCGCCAGGACCCCGGCAACGCCCGCGAGACGTTCTGCATGACCGTGCTGGCCCTGAGATTGTCGACCCACCGCAACGGGGTCAGCAAACTCCACGGCGAGGTGTCGCGGGACATGTGGCGCCGCGTGTGGAGCGAAGTGCCGCCCCACGAGGTGCCGATCACCAGCATCACCAACGGCGTGCACACGCGGAGCTGGATTTCCAACGATCTGGCCAACCTGTACGACCGCTACCTTGGACCGCGGTGGATTCTGAGTCCCGCCCGGATGGACATCTGGAACCGCATCGCGAACATTCCCGACACCGAACTGTGGCGGGCCCACGAGCGGCGGCGCGAGCGGCTGGTCGCTTTCGCCCGGCGGCGACTCCACCAGCAGTGCGAGCGCCGTGGGGCCAGCAGCCGCGAGATTGCCGCCGCCGACGAGACGCTGGACCCCGGAATTCTGACCATCTGTTTCGCCCGGCGGTTCGCCACCTACAAGCGGGCCACGCTGCTGTTTCGCGACCCGGCCCGGCTGAGCCGCTTGGTCAACGACCCCGAGCGGCCCATCCAGATAATTTTTGCCGGCAAGGCCCACCCCCGGGACGGCGGCGGCAAGGAACTGATCCGCGAAATCGTGCACCAGAGCCGCCGGGCGGAGTATCGCAGCCGCATCGTCTTTCTGGAAAACTACGACCTGAACGTGGCCCGCTACATGCTGCAGGGAACCGACGTGTGGCTGAACACGCCGCTCAGGCCCCTGGAGGCCAGCGGCACCAGCGGCATGAAGGCCGCCGCAAACGGGGCCCTGAACCTGAGCATTCCCGACGGCTGGTGGGTCGAGGGTTACCAGAAGATCAACGGCTGGAACATCGGCAGCGGCGAGGCCTACCCGACGCGCGACGAGCAGGACGAGGTGGAGAGCAACGCCATCTACGACCTGCTGGAGAAAGAGATTATTCCCGCCTTCTACGACCGCGGGTCGGACCATGTGCCGCGGGAGTGGGTGCGCCGCATGAAGTCGGCGGCCCAGACCACGGGGCCGGTCTTCTCGACCAGCCGCATGGTCCAGGAGTACGCCGGGCTGTTCTACTTCCCGGCCTACGAGCAGAGCACTCGCCTGGCCGGCGACGATCTGGCCCGGGCTCGGGCGGTTATCCAGTGGCGCGACCGGCTGCGCAGCGGTTGGGGCGAGGTGCGCATCGAGAGCGTCGAGACCAGCGCCGAGGGCGAGGTGGAGGTCGGCGAGAGCCTGGGCATCCGGGCCATGGTCCACCTGGGCGGCATCTCCTCGGACGACGTGCGGGTGGAGGTCTGCTACGGGCCCACCGATTCCAAGGGCAACCTCATCCGCACCAAGGTGCTGTTCATGCAACCCGAGGGCGGCCCGCAGGACGGCCGCCAGATGTTCACCGGAACGGTGCAGTTCCGCAGCAGCGGCCAGCAGGGCTTCATGGTCCGCATCCTGGCCAACCACGAGGACATCCTCTGCCCCTGGGACACCGGCCTGGTGACCTGGGCCCGGTAGTCTCAACAATCACGGAAAAATCATGGCTTTTGTCCGGCTTCCGCTACGACCGGAATCCGTAGCGTGGATGTTTGCACCCATGCGGCTCAATCATAGGCATTTTATTATGAGCCACTATCGGCGCGGGATGCGGACCGTCCGCGCGGGCGAACCGGCCGGTTCACCCACCTGTATGAGAAAACTGCTGGTCATCCTCAACACCATGATCAAAAATAACGAGGCTTGGAAACCGAAAATGACTTGAAAACGATCACAGTCGCTACGGACTAAACTGTACCACCCGTCTGCCCCGATAAAATCCCTGATTTCATCGGGGCTCGTCGGCAGGGGGGGCCTCACCGATGCTTGCCGTCTGATGGATTTTCAGCGGAACGCGGATGGTGGGAGGATGATCGTCACCGCCGAGCATTTTCT
>JAACEH010000286.1 GCA_011682595.1 Anaerolineaceae bacterium | reverse complement strand
TGGCCTACGACCTCTTCGACCGCAAACACGAAATCCTGGTCGCCGGCGGCGGCCTGGCCGGCTGGGCGGCCGCCGTCATTGCCGCCCGGGCCGGTCGAAAGGTCCTGCTGGTCTCTCGCCGCGCCCAGCTCGGATGGGAAATCACCTGCACCTTGAACCAACAACTCGGCGGCCATGACCGTTCGCCGCTGGCTCGGGAAATCCTTGGGCGCCTGGCCGACGCCGGCGCCGCAGACGGCGCGAAAGTCTGTCCCCCCGCCGTCGAACTGTTGTTGCACCGGATGGCCGAAGAAGCGGGCCTCGAACTGTTGCTCTATGCGACGCCCCTTTGCCCGGTCCAGACCGCAGGCGGCCGCATTGCCGGCATCCTGGTCGGCGGCAAGTCGGGCCAGCACACGCTGCGGGCCGACCTGGTCGTTGACGCCACCGACACGGCGCTATTGGCCCGCCAGGCGGGACTTTCCGTCCGCCCGGCCCGCCGCCAGCCGGGCAGCCGCTCGGTGGTCATGCTCAACGGTCTGAGCCAACCGCTCGGCGAGCCGCTCGACCTCGGCCCCTGCCATCCGGCCACGGCGGTCGCCGTCCGGTCGTCGCTGTGGAACGGCGAGGCGGCCATCGAGTTCACCATGGCGACCTGCTCGGTCGTCGATGCCCACCTGGCCGTGCCGCAGGTTCTGGCCTTCGTCCGCGAGTGTGTTCCCGCAGCCGGCCAGGCGCTGGTCACGAGCATGAGTATCGAACCGTTACCGCTTGCGCCGCAGTACATATGCGAGCAAGGCGGCGACCTGATGGCTCGTGCGGGACTGCGGGTTGCCGAACCGGCAACCGAAGGTGACACGGCCGCCGACTTGATCGTTCGCGGTGAGACAGTCGGCCGTGCGGCTGCGGAAACCTGGGCGGCGACCGACGACGCGCAGCCGGCCGACGCGGGGTCGCTGCTGACCGCCCCGCCGCACGAAGAGGCCGTCGTCGTCGTGGTCGGTGGCGGTACGGCCGGGGCGGTGGCCGCCATTGCCGCCGCCCGACAGGGCGCCAAGACGACGCTGCTGGAGCCGCTGACCTATCTTGGCGGCATCGGAACCGGCGGCGGCATTCACATCTACTACCACGGCCTCAGCGGCGGCCTGCAGAACGAGTTGGACCGCCGGGTGGCCGAGTTGTCGCCGCTGTTCATCGGTCCGCACGACCTGGCCGGCTGGAACAACCGGGGGTTTCATCCCGACGCCAAGAAGGTTGCCTTGCTGCAGATGGCCACCGAGGCGGGTGTTCATCTGGAGTTCGCCACCACGGCCACGGGCCTGATGACCGAGGCCTTCGACTCTCCGCTCTCGGATTCCAAGGCCGTTGCCAGACCGGAGGCGGACGCCAAGCCGGCGGTCCGCCTGACGGCCGTCGTCGCCGCGGGCCCCGACGGCGTGCGGGTTTGCCGGGCCCAGGTCTTTGTCGACTCGACCGGCGACGGCGACGTGGCGGCCATGGCCGGGGCCCAGTTCACCTACGGCCGCGAGGGCGACGGCCTGCTGCACGCCTTCAGCCAGAGCGCCGGTCGCATCGAGCCGGTCAAGGACGCCGACGGCAACGAGACAGACCAACTGAGGATGGTCATCGTCAATTTCGACGTCGGCTACGTCGACCCCGACGACCTGACCGACCTGACGCGGGCCCGCGGCATCGGGCTGCATCCCCTGCGGCTGCAGCGCTGGACGGACGACCAGCGGTGGACCTACATCGCCCCGCACCTGGGCCTGCGACAGGGCCGGCAGATCGTGGGCGACTACCGGCTGACCCTGGGCGACGAAATTCTCGGCCGTCAGTTCCCCGACGCGATCACCTACACGGTCGGCCATTACGACAATCACGCCTTCGATTACGAGAACGAGTCCGACGGCGGGGCGATCTGGGCCTGGCTGCTGGGGCAGTGGCAGCGGAGGATCGGTTGCGAGGTGCCCTACCGCTGCCTGTTGCCGCGGCAGATCGAGGGGCTGCTGGTGGCCTGCCGGGCCCTGTCGCTGACCCAGGACGCCCATTACCAGTTGCGGATGCAGCGGGACATGCAGCGAATCGGCGAGGCGGCGGGCATTGCCGCGGCCCTGGCCGCCCGGCGGGGCGCCACGCCGCGTGGGATCGACGTGGCCGAGTTGCAGGCCATCCTTCGTGACCTCGGCGCGCTCAGGGAAGCGGACCGTCCGCGGCCGGCGCTGCCGGACGCCTCGACCGACGAACTGATCGAGCGGCTCGGTTCGGCGGAGCCGTCCGAGGCGGCCTGGCAACTTGCCCATGGCCACGATGATGCGCTGCCGGTTCTCAGGCAATCTTTAGAATCGGACGCCCCGGCCCGGCGTTTCTGGTCGGCTGCAACGCTGGCCATGGCCGGCGACGCTTCGGGCGTGAGCGAACTGGTGGCGGCGGTCCGCCAGCGGCGCGACGACAAGCCGCAAGGTCGCCGCCAGGTCGGGCAATGGTTGCCGTCGATCGTGCTGCTGGGCCGCGTGGGCGATAAGTCGGCCGTGCCCGTGCTGTGCGAGGTGCTCGAAGACCGCGACGCGCCGACCGACGCGGTGATGGCCGCGGTTCGCGCCCTGGGGCGGATCGGCGATCCCTCGGCCGAGCCGGCCATCAGGAAACTCCTCGGGCGGTCCGACCTGGACGTGGTCCGCCGGCTGCAGGTCAGCGTCGGCGTCAAGCACCCGACGAGCGAAGACATCCGCTGGCAGGTTGACCTGGCGGCCGGTGAGGCCCTGGCCCGCATGGGGCGGCCCGACGCGTCGCTCGCCGAGCCCTACCTGGCCGACCAGCGAGCCTACGTCCGCCGTCGGGCGCGGCAGGTCATGGCCACATGAGACGCCGTTCCCCCTTGGCCGGCACGGGGGGATTGTTGAGGACAGGTGCCGTGGTCACGGTATCTGTGACGAACTGGCGAACGTGGCTACACACACCGTAGCCACGGCACCGGCCCATGCCACCGGCCGTCGGGTCTGTTGACCCCGACCTACAACTCACCGGAAGCGGACGGGCCGCTGCCCGATTGCCGTGGCCGCCCTTTTCTGAGAAAATCCTGAATCGGCATAAACCTCCCGGGAGCTCGGACCAATACGGGGTGGAACGGATGGCTGATTGCGGCTCACAAGATGATCGGTTGATGCGCCAGGCGGTTGCCGGAGACGGCGAAGCCTTCGGACGTCTGGCGCTGGAGGTGCAGGACCGGCTCTTTCGTTTGGCGATCGCCCAGGGATTGTCGCCTGCCGACGCCGCCGAAGCAGTGCAGGAAACGCTGACCCGGGCCTGGACGGCCCGAGCGAAATGGCGGCCGAACAGGAGCGTGCTTTGCTGGCTGATGGGCATTGTGATGAATGTCGTTCGCGAAATGCGCCGCCACCGCCGGCGCAGAGGTGGGCCGCTGCCTGCGGCGCTGGCTGCGCGGCCGGTTGAGACCGGGCGGGCCGAACGGATTCGGGCCATGCTCGGTGCCGTGGAGGCCCTCCCGGAGCGTCAGCGGGAGACGATCGCCTGCCGGTATCTTCAGCAACTGGGCGTGCGGACGACGGCCCAGGTGCTGGGTTGTGCCGAGGGCACGGTCAAGGCGGCCACGGCGGCGGCCCTGGCGAACTTGAGGAAACTGCTGGACGGATCGGATGAAAGACGAGGACTCACATAGCGACGACGAGATTTTCGCAACCCTTGGCCTGTTGCGGGACGACATAGAGGGTCTGCAATATCCGGGCGCCGCCTGGCCGGTGCGGCGGCGGCGCTTCATTTTGCGGCGCTTGGCCCCGGCGGCCGCGGTCGCTGCGGTTGTGGCGGCCGTCGTCGGCCTGACTCTGCTGGAGCGTGCCGCCCGGACGCCTGGCGCCGACGGCAAGAAGGCGGCCGGCGAGAGGGTGAAAATGTCGGTCGCAGCAAGGCCGAAATGGAGCGTCCCGCCGCTGCGGATAGGCTACCAGGTCGTTCGCGGCGCGAGGCCCCGAAGGCGGTGGGATACGACTGCGACAGTAACGGTTCGACTCAGGAAGGCACACAGGATTACGTTGATTCGAGTTCCCGGGTGGAGACTGCCTTCCGTCCACCTCAAGAGGAGGAAGCGAAATGAAAAGCAAGGTTCTGATAGTAATGGCCCTGTTGGGCCTGGCCGCATTTGGCTGGGCGGTTATCGGCACACCGGTTCTTGCTGAGGATAAGGGGGCACGCGAAACCAGCGCCGTGGAGGCCGAGGATGAGGGCCCCGAGGCAGAGATGGCCGAAATCGAGTTGATGTCGCGCTATCTGAAGGTGTTGCAGCAATTGACCGAGATTGCCAGCGAGCCTGAGCAGGCGGGCATGCTGGCCATCCGTACTTTGCAGGACGACGTCGAGATGGCCGAGAAGGACAAGGCCAAGATTTTCGAGGACATCCTTCCCGGCACCAAGAGTCTGACCATGCGGAACGCCATCCGGTTGGCGCTGAAGGAATCTCGAGGCCGACCAGCCCGAGAAGGCTGTTGCGACGCTCAAGGCAATGATCAGCGAGAACGATCGCGACCTGGCCGACGATGAGGACGACTAATACTACAAGGTGACTTCCTTCGGCGGGGCCGGATAACTTTCTTGCCCTGTGGCACGGCCGGTCTTGTCCGGCCGTGGCTGGGCGCCACGGTCTGACCGAAGGTCAGGCCGTGATCATCTTCCGAAGGCTCGTGCCACGAAGCACGAGCGTCAGACCGCTTAGGCTTTGTCTGAGCAAACAGGTCGGGGTGACATGGATGATCCGGCGGGCCGTCTTTTCGAGGCGAGTTAATCCAGCTTGATGGTCACCAGGTCGATGCCTGAGCGGTCGGCGTTGCCGAGGCCGATCTTCTGGGCCCACTGGACCATCTCTCGGGCGTCGGTGGCCGGCCACGGGCGGCCGCGATATTCGGCCCGCTTCTTCTCCAGGATTCCGAGTCCCACACTGTCGACGGCCACCGGGTCGGCCCCGACGATCAGGCCGCCGAAGGTCCAGCGGTAGTCGGCGTTGTCGTACGGTCCTCCGGCCAGCAGCGGCCGCGTGGCGTCAACGACGATCAGCCGCGTGCGCTTGCGAATCGGTTCCAGGTTATTGAGTTCGGCGATGCTCCTGGCCATCCGGCCGATCTTCCAGCCGTGAAAGGCCGAGGGATTGTTGATCGAGCCGAAGTGGTTTTTCATGGCCATCGAGGCCCCGCTGCCGGAGTGCATCTTGAGGACCGGCAGGTTGATGATGGCCGTGGTGTCTTTGACCAGGGCGGCCCGCAGGCGGGTCTCCTTCTTCCGCGTCGGCAGCAGGTAGGCTTCGGAAAGTTCAAGGTCGGCGCCGCGCAGGTCCGGGCGGTCCCAGGACCTGATCTTGTCGGCATCGACCTTGGCCAGCTCGGTCAGGCGCCTGGTGATGTAGGCGGGAATCTCCCGGTGGGTCTTCAGTTTCGGCCCGCCCGCGCGGGTGGTCTTGATGGTCACCCGGTCGCCGGAGGTGGCCACCTGCTGCCAGGCCTTCAGCTCCGAGTCGGCCCCGGTGAGTTCGCGCACGGCCCGCTCGATCATCTTCTCCAGGAGGGGGCGGTTGGCCAGGTAGTCGCGGATGATCGCCTCGGGGTGGGTGATGA
Organism: Anaerolineaceae bacterium; assembly: GCA_011682595.1. The sequence goes on along the minus strand of JAACEH010000286.1, from coordinate 1,286 downwards.
CGACGACGCGGCTCCTGGGCAACTTGATGCCCTTGAGGTCGTCCCCGGCCCCGGGCGGCGCGGGCCGGACGGCATCCTGGGCCAGCAACCGTCGGACCGCCCCCGGCAGCGAGGCCGCCAGGCCGAGGCCCGCCGCGGCCAGGGCGCTGTGCCGCAGAAACTCTCGCCGCGACAGCCGCCCTCCGGGCAATTGCCGAGGATGTTCCCCGTGGCCGTCCAAGTTGCCTCTCCACCAGGGCCTGTCCGACGGTGATACAGACGACGATTGCGACCCGCTTATTCTACCGAACTCACCCCCGGCAATGTAAACCAATTGGGCAGGCAATGCGGTCGAGCGGCCTATTGTTGCCCGACCTCCGCCTGTGTCCGTTCCCACTGGCGGCGGAGTTGATCCTGGGAGACGCCCATGTCGATGTGCGACCAGGGCAGGGCCTCCTCGCGGGTGCGCTCGCGGTGGGCCTGGTCGGCCGGATCGATACCGGCTTCGCGGAAGGCCTCCTGCCACAGGGCGTAGTCGAAGGTTTCGTTCCAGGCGTCGAAGCGGGCCCCGAGCCGGTAGGCGGCTTCGATGGCCGAGGCCATGCGGCGATCGGCCCGGCTGAGGGCCCCTTCCAGGAGCGACCGCTCGATGTGGTGAAACTTCAGGTGCAGGTAACGGTGTGGCTGCACCAGTTCGCGGAGGCGGTTGCGCACCCGCTGCATGTACTGCTCGCGGACCATCGGCGCCCACTGCAGGGGCGTGTGCGGTCGCGGGATGAAGGTCGAGACGGCGATGTTGATGCGGGCCGGACCGTTGGCGAACTCCTCTCTCAGGCGGGCCAGGCGGACCGACAGTTCGACTATGGCCGCGATGTCCTCGTCGTTCTCGCCGGGCAGACCGACCATGAAGTAGAGTTTCAGCAGGTTCCACCCGCGGCGGAATGCTTCGCGGGCCCCGTCCAGCAGGTGCTGCTGGTCGATGGTCTTGCCGATGGCCCGGCGGAGCCGCTCGCTGGCCGCCTCGGGCACCAGGGTCAGGCCGGCCTTGCGGCCCCGGGCCAGGAGGCCCGGCAGTTCGGCCAACTGCTCGTTGGTCCGCAGGCTGGGCAGGGCCAGCGAAACATTGCCGCCCTGGAACTCGTCGTCCAGCAGCCGCAGTATTTCGCGCAATTGCGGATGGTCCGACGAACTGAGGCTCATCAGCGAAATCTCGTCGTAACCGGTCGCGGCCAACCCGGCGCGGGCAATCTCCAGCACCCGTTCGGGCGACCGCAGGCGGACCTTGCCCTTGGTGTGCCCGGCCTCGC
>JAACEH010000285.1 GCA_011682595.1 Anaerolineaceae bacterium | reverse complement strand
AGCGATAGCGGCCGGTAGCGCAAGAAACTGCCGCCGAACATTCGCGGGCACCCGCAAGGGGTGCCCCTAATGGTCATAGGAAACGGTGTTCCTCAGGCCTCCGGCTGTTTGATAACGGTTTCGCCCTTGAAGCCCTGTTCGAATTTCTCGGCGTCGGCTTCGCTGCCGACAATGCGGCCGTAGTGCATGGGGATGACCACCCCTGCCCCGATTGCCTCGGCGGCGGCAATCGCCTCCTGGGCGGTCATCACGTAGGTGCCGCTGACCGGCAGCAGGGCGACCTCGACGCCCAGCCCTTTCATCTCGGCAATGCAATCGGTGTCGCCGGCGTGGTAAAGACGCGTGCCGTCGGACAGTGTGACAATGAAGCCCACCCAGCCGCTGGCCTTGGGGTGAAATTTCTTGCCGATGTTGTAGGCCGCCACGGCGGTCACCTTCAATCCCTCAACCTCGACCGTCTCGCCGGGCGCGATCGGCAGCGGGACGGCCCCGGTCTCGGAGCGCACCTTCTCGGCCACGTCGGCCGGCCCGACGACGGTCGTCCGGGGCGTCGAGAGCTTGTTGACGTCGTCGGCGCTGTAATGATCGTAGTGGCCATGGGTGACCAGGATAACATCTGCCCCGGGCAGCCCGTCGGGCATCTTCCAGGGGTCGATGTAAATCTGTTTACCCGCGTCCTCAATCCTGAACGAGTCGTGTCCGTACCAATGAATCTTCTCGACGTTCATTTCGGCGTCCTCCAGGAACCGTGGCCCGCATACCAATAGAACAGAAAGCAGGAACGAGTGCATCCTCAAAAGGGCGACCCTCGACGGTCGGCCCAAAAACAGGTGGTGGCTCCGACGGCGGGGCTCCGATATAATCCAAGGTCATGACCACTGCCCAAGGGAAGTTTCATCGGTCTGCGCGGGTGCCTGTGCTCGTGCTTCTGTCGGGGATGATTGTGCTTTTGTCTACGGCGGCGCTTCTTCGGGCCGAGGTGACCGACGCCGAGGTCCGCCAATGCATCGCCCGGGCGGTAGTGCGGCTCAAGGCCGGACAGAAGACCGACGGTCAGTGGCAGATGATGCCGGACAAGTATGGCGGCCAGTACGGCGGGGTGACGGCCCTGGCGGTGCTGGCTCTGTTGCAGGCCGGCCAGCCGGTGGACGATGCGGTGGTGGCCAAGGGGTTGCGGGCCCTGGAGGCGACGCCCAACAGCGACACCTACGTGGTTTCGCTTCGCCTGATGGCCCTGCTCAAGGCCGACCAGGTTTCCGCTCGGCCGCGATACCGCAAGCTGGTTCGCCAGGCGGTCCGCTGGCTCGAGCAGTCGCAGACGCGCATCGGCACCTGGGGTTACAACCGCCGGTGGGCGCGGTCGATGGCCGACCGGAAACCCGAGACGGGCACGGACAACTCGAACACGCAGATGGCCCTGCTGGCCTTGTACGAGGCGGCCAAGGCGGGCTACAAGGTCAACGACCAGGTCTGGAAGCGCAGCGAGGCCTACTATGCCCGCACGCAGAACAGCGACGGTGGGTGGGGCTACCGCAGCGGGCCGCGCTACGAGTCGTACGGTTCGATGACCGCCGCCGGGCTGGCCAGCCTGCTGGTGACCGGCTCGCGGCTGCACGAAGGCATGCAATACAAATGCGGCAGCCCCGAGCGGACGAAGCAGTGCGGCAAATACCGCCAGGTGCAGCCGATCGCCCAGGCCCTGGCCTGGCTGGACAAGAACTTCGCGGTGGACCACCACCCGGGCCAGGGCACACAGTGGCACTACTATTACCTCTACGCGATGGAGCGGGTGGGCATCATCAGCGGCCTGAAGACCATCGGCCGCCACGACTGGTTTCGCGAGGGCGCCGAGTTCCTGGTGCGTCGCCAGAGCCAGGACGGCGGCTTCAGGCGCACGGGCCGCATCGGCGGCCAGGTCCGCGAGTACGACATCGCCTTCGCCATTCTGTTTCTGGCCAAGGGGCACGTGCCGGTGCTGGTCAACAAGCTGCGCTGGAGTTCGACAAACACGGACTGGAACATCGACCGTTACGACGCCGAGCACCTGACGCGGTGGATCGGCGACCGGCTGAACGGCCGCCCGGTCGGCTGGCAGACGGTGAGTCTGTCGGACCCCCTGGAGCAGTGGCTGGAGGCGCCGATCCTGCTTATTACGGGGCGCAAAGCGCCGCAGTTGACGCCGCAGCAGAAACAGAAACTCCGCAAGTACGTCGAGGGCGGCGGCACCATCCTGGCCGACTCCTGTTGCGACGGCAAAGCGTTCATCGAGGGAATGCGGCTTCTGGTCGGTGAGCTGTTTCCCGAGATCAAACTCCAGGAACTGCCCGAGACGCACCCGGTTTATCACAGCTACCAGAATCTTCCGGCGAGGTGGAAACTGGAGGGCCTGTCGTTCGGTTGCCGCACGCCGGTGCTATTGTCGACCAAGGACCTGAGCTGTTACTGGGAACAGTCCGACCGGCCGGGCAGCGAGCCGGCCCTGAAGATAGGGCTGAACATCGCCGCTTACGCCACGGCTCTGGAGCCTTTGCGGCAGCCGCTGGAGCGGGTCGTGCTGGTCGGCGAAGGTCCGAAGATCAAGATCGAGCGCGGCGCGCTTTACGTTGGCAAGGTGCGGCACAAGGGCGATTGGAACAGCCGCCCGAAGGCCATGGACCGCCTGCTCGATGAGTTGCGTCTGGAGTCCGGCGTCAAGACGGCCAACCGCGTGGTGGCGGTTTCGCTGAGCGGCGACCGCGTGCAGAGGTTCCCCGTCTTGTACATGGTCGGGCACTTCGATCCGAAGCTTTCGGACCAGGAGAAAGCCGGCCTGAAGCGATACCTCGACCGCGGCGGGTTCCTGCTGGCCGAAGCGTGCTGCGGCATGCCGGGGTTCGACAAGGGCTTCAGGGCCCTGATGAAGGAACTGTTTCCCGACCGGCCCCTGAAGCCGATCCCGCCGGACAGCCCGCTGCTGGACGGCCGCATCGGTCACCGCATCGAGACGGTCAAGGTCAGTCGCCGCCTGGCCAAGGA
>JAACEH010000284.1 GCA_011682595.1 Anaerolineaceae bacterium | reverse complement strand
CCATCTTCGGCCGGGCCGGCGAGGACGTCAAGAACGACTCGCTGAGCGTTCCGGCGGGCACCGAGGGCATTGTCATCGGGCACCGCCACTTCTCCCGCATGCAGCACCTGAGCGACGAGAACAAGAAGGCTCGCCAGCGGGAAGCGCGGAAATTCGAGAAAGAGATCAACGCCCGCATCGCCGACGTGTTCCGCGAGATGGTCGTTACGTTGAACCGGATGTTGAACACCAAGATCTCCGACCCGCAGACCGGGGCCGAGTACGCCGAGTCCGAGGTGGAGGCCGACCTGGTCCGCGAGGCCCGCAGCTTCAACTTTGAGGCCTTAAAAACCCGCTCAAAGAACATCGCCGAGGGACGTGCCTACTACAACCGCATGTGGCCGCGCGTCGAGGTCCTGCTGGACGAGCGCGAGCGTGAGGTGAGCCGTCTGAAGCGGGGCGACGAGCTTCAGTCGGGCGTGCTGGAAATGGTCAAAGTCTACATCGCCACGAAGCGCAAGCTGTCGGTCGGCGACAAGATGGCCGGCCGTCACGGCAACAAGGGTGTTATCGCCAAGATCCTGCCGGAAGAGGATATGCCCTTCCTGGCCGACGGCACGCCGGTTGAAATCGTGCTGAATCCGCTGGGTGTTCCGAGCCGCATGAACGTCGGTCAGATTCTGGAGACGCACCTCGGTTGGGCGGCCCATGCCTTGGGCTTCCAGGCCGTGACGCCGATCTTCGACGGTTGCCGGGAAGACGCGATTCACGATCTGCTGGAAGAGGCGGGCCTGCCGCGCGACGGCAAGGAGACGCTGTACGACGGGCGGACGGGCGAAAAGTTCGACCAGACGGTGACCGTGGGCTACATCTACATGATGAAGTTGCACCACCTGGTTGACGACAAGGTGCACGCCCGGGCGACGGGCCCTTACAGCCTGATTACTCAGCAGCCTCTTGGCGGCAAGGCCCGCAGCGGCGGCCAGCGGTTCGGCGAGATGGAGGTCTGGGGCCTGGAGGCTTACGGGGCCAGCCACATCCTGCAGGAGTTGCTGACCGTCAAGAGCGACGACGTTGAGGGCCGGACGAAGATTTACGAATCCGTCGTCATGGGCAGGAACCGCCTGGAGGCCGGCACGCCGGTTTCCTTCGACGTGCTGTGCAACGAGATCAAAGGGCTGGGCCTGAACATTCAGATGGAAAAGAAACGTATATAAACAGTCGCCATCGCGCCGCAGCAGGTGCGGCGACAAAGGTTTCCATAGGAGCAGACGCGAATGCCAATGGAAAATATTCTGGATCGGATTAACGACTACGGTTCGGTTCGCATTTCTCTGGCCAGCCCGAACGACATCCGCAGTTGGTCGTTCGGCGAGGTCAAGAAACCCGAGACCATCAACTACCGAACCTACCGGGCGGAAAAGGACGGCCTTTTCTGCGAACGCATTTTCGGTCCCGAGCGGGACTGGGAATGCTTCTGCGGAAAGTACAAGGGCACCAAGCACAAGGGCATGATCTGCGACCGCTGCGGGGTCAAGGTCACCCACTCGCGTGTCCGCCGCAAGCGCATGGGCCACATCAACTTGGCCGCGCCCGTGGTGCACATCTGGTTCTTCAAGGCCATGCCCAGCCGCCTGGGCACGCTGCTGGCCATGAAGACCACCGACCTGGAGAAGGTTGTCTATTTCCAGGACTACGTGGTCGTCAATCCGGGCAACACCCCGCTGAAGGAAAAGCAGGTGCTGACCGAGGATGAGTTCCGCCAGGCTCGCGAACAATACGGCGACGAGTTCGATGCCGACATGGGGGCCGAGGCCATCAAGAAGCTGCTCCAGCGGCTCAACCTGGCCGAACTCGGGGCCGAACTGCGGCAGGGCATTCAGGATACGCGCAGCCAGCAGAAAGCCCGCGACCTGGCCAAGCGGTTGAAGATCACCGAGGTCCTTCGTGACAGCGGCAACCAGCCCGAGAACATGGTCATGGAAGTGGTGCCGGTCATTCCGCCGGACCTGCGTCCGCTGGTGCTGCTGGACAGTGGCAACTTCGCCACCAGCGACCTGAACGACCTGTACCGGCGAATCATGAACCGCAACAATCGCCTGAAAAAGCTGATCGACCTGAACGCCCCGGAGGTCATCATCCGCAACGAGAAGCGGATGTTGCAGCAGTCGGTCGACGCCCTGTTCGACAACGGCCGCTGCCGCCGCCCGGTGCTGGGCTCGTCGAACCGCCCGCTGAAGTCGCTGACCGACATGATCAAGGGCAAGCAGGGCCGTTTCCGCGAGAACCTGCTCGGCAAGCGGGTCGACTACTCGGCCCGAAGCGTCATCGTCATCGGTCCCGAATTGAAACTCCACCAGTGCGGTCTGCCAAAGAAAATCGCCCTGGAACTCTACCAGCCGTTCATCATCCGCGAGTTGAAGAACCGCGGTCTGGCCGACACCATCAAAAGCGCCAAGCGGATGCTGGAGCGCCGCGACGAGGAGGTCTGGGACATCCTCGAGTACGTCATTCACCAGCACGCCGTGCTGCTGAACCGTGCCCCGACGCTGCACCGCATGGGCATCCAGGCCTTCGAGCCGGTGCTGATCGAAGGTAACGCCATCAAGATCCACCCGCTGGTCTGCAAGGGCTTTAACGCCGACTTCGATGGCGACCAGATGGCGGTGCACCTGCCGCTTTCAATCGAGGCGCAGGTCGAGGCCAGCGTGCTGGTGATGTCGACTAACAACATCTTCAGCCCCAGCGACGGGTCTCCGATCATGTCGCCCAGCCAGGACATCGTGGTGGGAACCTACTACCTGACCATCGAGCGGCCGGGCCAAAAGGGCGAGGGCATGGCCTTCGCCAACCGCTTCGAGGCCCTGTCGGCCTTGGCCCACGGCAAGATCGCAATTCACGCCCTGATCAAGGTCCGCCTGGACCCCGGCGAGATGGTCTGCACCGGCCCGGGACGTGTTGAGAAGCCCGAAAAAGCAACCATTCAGACGACGGTCGGACGGGTGATCCTGAACGACGTTCTGCCGGAGGAGATGCCGTTCTACAA
>JAACEH010000283.1 GCA_011682595.1 Anaerolineaceae bacterium | reverse complement strand
TCCCTGGACCATCCCGTTTCGGTAGCGACTTGCGGCAGGAAGCAACCGGACTGCAGCCCCCGCTTGATGTAGATGCCGTGTTTGCCCAGTTCCAGACTCAGCGGATCGAGCGTCCGCTTCAGCGGGCTGAGCACGCTGATCTCGATCTCCAGGTCGGCCACCTCCTCGGGGCTGATACGGTCGGCCACGAAGCGCGGGTCCTGGGTTGCGGCGGCGACGGCCATCTGTTGGACCGTCAGCAGCAGGGGCTGATCGGCGACGAACTGTCCGATGCAGCCGCGAAGTCGCCCGGCGGACTTGAGGGTGACGAAGGCGCCGCATTTTTCGTTCAGCTGCGGATCGTCAGAAGCGACCTGCGGCGGCCTGCGCCCGGAAACCGCGGCGGCGACAGCATCGTGGGCAATGCCGAGCAACAGGCGTTTCTGGTCGTCGGTCAGCATCTTATCTGCCCTCCTTGTGGCCGGAGAAAAGCCGTCCTACCCGGGAGCCGCAGCAACCCACTGGACAAGATACTTGATCAGCAGAAAAGCCCCGATAAGCAGGGCCCCGAAAACCAGGGTGCAGAGGCCGAAATACTTGTCGATCAAGGCGTGGATCTTCTCGCCATACTTCTTGATGAGGGCCGCAACAAGAAAGAACCTCCCCGACCGGCCGATCGTTGAAGCAGCCATGAACCAGAAGAATATGGACCACATTTCGTCGGACTGTTGAGAGGCTACGACACCGGAGGCAATCGTGAAGACCTTATAGGGGAATGGCGTGAAGGCTGCGCCGAACACTCCCACAACAAGCCAGTCTTTCAATACGCGAACCATGAAGTTGAATTCGTCCCACACATCGAAAAGGTCGATGATCCAGGTGCCCACGGACTGCATCAGGAAAAACCCTATTACGAATCCAAGCACACCGCCCAGGACGGAGGCCAGCGAACAGATCGTCGCATAGCGAAAGGCTTTTCTGCGGTTGCCCAGGGCCATGGCCATAAGCAACGGGTCCGGCGGAATGGGAAAGAAACTCGACTCGGTGAAGGCCATGGCGAACAAGGCGATGCCGGCATACGGAGTGTGTGCCCAGTGAAGGACCCAGTAGTAGAGGCGTTTGAAGATGTGCGGCCGCTTCAGCGGGCGGTCGCGGTCGTCCGTTTCAGGCGGCGGTTCCCGAACATCGTTCAATCGCGTGCTCCTTCAGGGCCTGGCGTCTGAGGTGGTCGCTCAAGCACTCCAGGGAGTGTATCGGCCGGCGGTGTCGCATACAAGGGCTCTATCGGCCGAGAGCGCACAAGAAGGGCGCCGAAACGCTCGCCGGCGGTGGGTTTCGGAGCCCGGGTGGTCGGCCATGAGGGGGCTCAGGCTTTTGCGGCCTTCAGGGCGGCCAGTTTCCTGGCCATTCGCGAAATCTTTCGTGACGCAGTGTTCTTGTGAAGGGTGCCCTTTGCGCCGGCCAGGGCGAACGCCTTCTGGGCCGCACTCAGGGCGGCCTCGCTCTTTTCAATATCACCGTCGCTCAAGGCCGCGGTGAAATGGCGACGGCGCGTCGTCAGGGCGCTCTTGATCGCCCGGTTCCTGTCGCGACGCTTGATGTTCTGGCGCACTCGCTTTTTTGCACTCTTGGTATGTGGCATTCTCTGGAAAACCTCCATCGATGCGGGCCTTCTAGCCCGTGGTCATTTCACCTTCGAGTTCCTCACGCAGCTTCGACAACCGCTTGGCTGCGTCACGGTACTGAAAATCGGACATCACGATTTCACTGTAACAGTTGGTCGCTTCCTCAAGTTTCTTCATCGCCTCGTAGGTCATGCCCAGGTTGTATCGCAGTTCCTTCCAGATGGGATCGCCCTGCAGTTCGTAACTGTCCATGGCCGCCCGGAACTGGGCGGCTGCTTCCTGAAGGAGCTTGCTCTTGAAGAAACACTTGCCGAGCATGTTCAGCGAACTGACTTTGTGCTTGGGATCGCGGGTCGCATTCTGAAACGAGCCGATGGCCTTCTCGGTCAGGCCGCAGCGAAACTCCCTCAGGCCCAGTTCGTAACGAACGCTCATGTCCGTAGGGTACTCTCTGGAGCGTTCCTCGAAGATGCTCATTTCGGCCTGGTTGCGTTTCTCGGCCAGTTCCTGCAACTTGGCCTTCAGTTCCTCATTGTCGGGATCGGCCTTCAGTTGCTCTTCGAGGGCCCGCATCTGCTGGCGGAACTGGCGCATTCGCAGGTCGTCCATCTTGACCTTGATGCGGTAGTCCGCTCCGCCGCTGGCGGCGCGGGCCTTGCGGTAATACTGCATAGCCTCGTCGTCGCGACCGGCTCGGGCGTAGGTGTCGCCGATGGCGATTATCAGGTTCAGATCGTTCGGATTCTGCTTGAGTTCCTCGGCCATGCCTTCGGCCTTGGCGACCAGCTCGTCCTCGGCCGTGCGAACCTGCTGCATGGCACTGTCGCGAGCCTGGCCCTGGTCTTTGATCCGATCGTGGAACGACTCGGCCTCTTCCAGCCCCATGTCGATGGTGGTTCTTGCGGCCAGGTCGCGAATATGCTTCATGTGCCGGCCGCTCTTGGTCTTGTCCAGGTTCTCGGCCTCGCTCAGCACTTCCATGGCTCTCCTGAACCGCTCGCGGGCCTCGTAGATGGTGGCCATCTGAACGCAGAGGGTTTCGCTGGCCTTGCCGGCCCGGTGGGCCGTCTCCAAGGCCAGCCCGGCAAAAAAGATCGGCGTATCCTGAAGGCCCAGGTTAAAGGACATTTGGGCCAGGGCGGCCAGATCGAGGTGGCTGTCGGGAGTGCCGGCCATGGCTTTTTCCATCTCCAGAAAGGCTTCCTTCTTCTTGCCCGCCATCTGGAGCACGTTCGACTTTAGGCGAGCCGTCTTGGCCCCCCAGCCTTGCTTCTTGCCGGTCGCCCGGCGACGTACAGCCGCCTCGTACATGGCCTTGTGGCCGCGCTCCACGTCGTCCGGGGTGCAGCGCAGGCCTTCCAGGTAGAGGGCGATTGCGTAGTCGAAGTTGCCCCGCCGGGCCGCATCGTCGGCACTGTCGAAACAGC
>JAACEH010000282.1 GCA_011682595.1 Anaerolineaceae bacterium | reverse complement strand
GATGAACAGATCGATGTCGTGGGACCCAGCCGAGCTGGTCCGGTCGATTGCTACGCTCACCTGTTTCGACCCCCTTGCGGCGAATTACGAAGGCGCTAACTTAACAGAACCAATGGGCTTACGTCAACGCTTTTCTGGCTATCCCCGCCCCCCCCTCACCCCGCCTGCCAGTACTGAAAACGGCAGGTGCCGTGGCCGGGTGCCACGGTTGCGCCGTTTGCAGCCGTGCGTTGGGGCGGGTGCCACGGTCTGGCTTCGCCAGGCCGTGATCGTCCCGCACACCGTCCTTGTCTTTACCGCAAGATCGTTGCGTGGCGCCCCGCCACTTAAAACCGGCCGCCCCCCAAGGGGACGCCCCCTGCACCTTTGCCCATCGAGGAAGCGTTTGTTACACTCATAACGCCGCCAAAAAGGTTTCAGGTGCGGAAGGAGAATCCGATGATCCGTGTTCGCGATGTGCTGGCCGCTATCGACCGGGCGGCGCCGTTTCGGTTGCAACAGGACTGGGACAACTCCGGGCTGCTGATCGGCGACCCCAAGGCCCGGGTCCGCAAGCTGCTGGTCGCACTGGACCATACGACGGAGGTGATCGGCGAAGCGCGGCGGCGACGGGCGGACCTGCTGGTTACCCACCACCCCCTCTTTCTGGAGGGCACGAAACGCCTGACCACCGAGTCGCCCGACGGGGCGGCCGCCCTGCGGATGGCCGCCTGGGGAATGGCCCACATTGCCGCTCACACGAATTACGATGCGGCTCCCGGGGGACTGAACGACCTGCTGGCCCGCAAGCTCGGCCTGGCCGGGGCCGTGCCGCTGGACCGCCCGCCGTCCGGCGACGGGATGAAGCTGGTGGTCTTCGTCCCCCCGGACGACCTGGAGCGCGTCGAGCGGGCCGTCTTTGCCGCCGGGGCCGGACGGATCGGCGACTACTCCCGGTGTTCGTTCCGCGTCGGCGGGACGGGAACTTTCCGGGGCGGCCCGTCGACCAGGCCGGCCGTCGGCCGTCGCAGCCGTCGCCAGGAGGTCCGGGAACTGCGCCTGGAGACGGTCGTCCCGCCGGGCCGGGTGGCCGAAGTCGTTCGCGCCCTGCGCAACGCGCACCCGTACGAGGAACCCGCCTTCGACCTTTACCCGTTGGCCGCCCTGGACGAGCGGGCGGGCCTGGGCCGCGTGGGCACTCCGGCCAAAGGGCAAACCCTGCGGGCCTTCATCGAGCGCGTGCAACGGTCGCTGAAGGCCAGGACCGTGGAGGTCATCGGCTCACCGGGGCGGCATATTCGTATTCGTATAGAACGGGTGGCCGTAGTCGGCGGAGGCGGCGGGTCGCTTTGGCCGCAGGCTCTCGCGGCGGGGGCACAGGTTCTGGTAACCGGCGAGATGAAACATCACCACCGCCTGGCCAGCCGCGAGGCCGGACTGGTGACCATCCTGGCCGGTCACTGGGCAACCGAGCACGTGGCGGTCGGCGGCCTGGCCAGGCTGCTGCGCGCCACCCTGCCGGAGATCAAGGTCCTGGCCAGCACGGCCGAAAGGAACCCGACCACCTGGAGATAGCCCGTGACCTGGACCCGGATTCGCACCTGGATCGGCAGTCATCCGCTTCTGGCGGTCACCCGGCCGCCGCCCCCCCCCTGCCCGGAGAACAGACCATGATCGGGCCGAGCGGATGGTTCGCCGCCGCATCCGCACCTGGGCCGTCACGGCATGACCGACGCGTTGGCCCAGGAGCGCCGGTTCCACCTTATTCCAGACCGGAATCTGTCCAGCGCATGGGGACAAGCTAACGGTACTCTTTCAGAATACGGATTTGACGTGACAGCATTTGGCTGCAACGTACGACTTGCAAACCCACTTACTGCAGACGACACAGTGACGCGTGACAACGACCTGCTCGCCAGAACGGCCTTGCAGCACAATGAGATGCGCTGAACATCGGCTGCATGGCAAGTGTACATGTGATGCAAAAACGAGGGCAAGAGGTTCCCTTTCGCCCTCTTTTCCGACCAACTCCTGTATAGCCCAAGAACACAGGGAGAGGCAAATTTTTGTGATTGGGAAAACAGGAACTTGACATGTTTTTTTGCCTCACCCCGGTTCATTGGCCAACCAGCCGGACGCCCCCGGCGCCAAGCCCCGGAGCTGGTTTGTGATGAACGACGGCGGGGTAACCGGCGGCGAACTCGACATGTTGGGCGTCCGCCCTAGGTGACCCCCAGCATGGTGTAGGGGCCTTCGGGGATGACGGCGATGCGGGCCTTGGGGTGGGCTGCGACGCAGCGGTCGATGGCCGCCTGGGCGCGGTTGCGGGCCTCGCCGTCGCCGAGCAGGGGCGTGACCGAAATGTGTCGCTGCATCTCCTGCGGGATGCCGTCGGAGGCCAACCAGAGACGATCCAGACCAATGCGGTCCAGCACCCGGGCCTGCATCTGGTATTCCCACTGATCCAGGTGCGTGCGATCCTTGTCGGCCTCGATGTCGGCCAGGAACCGGCGCCAATGGTTGTCGTAACCGAGCATGAGTTCCGTGTAAGCTTGGCTGCCGAGTTGCTCGGCACACTCGCTTGTCTGCAGCAGTGTGCTCGTTTCGCCCAGGGCCGGCAGGGCCGCGACCATGCCCTTGACGGTCTGGTAAAAGGTCGCATCGAGCGGAAAGCCGCCGCCGCAGGTGACCACCAGGTCGAAGGGGCCACTTATCTCGGCGGTCACCCACTCGGCCACTTGCCGGCAGGCGGCGGCATGGGCCGCCACCAGGTCGCCCGCCCACACGGCGGCCAGCCGCCGGTCCCGCGTGACGGCGACGTTCAGCAGCAGGTCCACCCCGACACTTCGGGCGATCTTCAGAGCGATGTCGTGGCAGGGGTTGCCCTCCAGTCGCCCGGCGGCGGCCCGCGGATCGGCCAGGGCTCCGAAGCCGTGAAACCGCTGCACCGTCTCCAGATCGACCAGGGCCGGGCAGACGCCCTTGCGTCCGCCGCTGAAGCCGGCCATGAAGTGCGGCTCAACCAGGCCGGTGACTATCCGCAGGTCGGCCTCGGCGAA
>JAACEH010000281.1 GCA_011682595.1 Anaerolineaceae bacterium | reverse complement strand
AGAATCAGAACAGTAGCAACTCTTGTGTTGTGTGCCGCAGTCGCGCTTGTCGCGAGCAGCAATCTGTATGCGGCTCACTCGGACTATGGCTGTAGCAACTGTCACGTGCCTCACAAAGCCGGAATGGAAGGCGACGCGGACGCCAGTTGGGGTGTGCCGCTATGGAGCACCGCTCAGACGATTGACGGACTGCCGACCTTCACGCTGTACAGCAGCCCGACGTTCGACGCTCTGGACACCGACATCGCTCAGCCCGACGGGGCTACGAAGCTGTGCCTGGGCTGCCATGATGGCACCTACCCCTATGTTGGGCCCGGGGCGACTTTCGCCCCCGAAGATCTGGCCAGGACGCACCCGGTTTCCTTCACCTATGACAACGTGCTGGTCGGCAAGACCAATGGCGGCCTGAAGGCCCCGTCCGAACTGTCGGGACTCGGCGGCACCATCGCCGAAGACTTCCTCGATGAGAAGGGCAAGATGCAGTGTTCGTCGTGCCATGATGTCCACATTACCGGTCTGGGCGAGGATCTGCTTCGTATCGACGACCCACAAGACCAGGTTCTGTGCCGCGTCTGCCACAACAAGTAGCAAGTAGTAGGTGTGTCTGTGGACGCAGAGATATTGCAGCCGAGGGCGACGGCTCCCTTCGCGGGGCCGTCGCGCTGGCTGTATTTTTTGGACCGCACGCTGATTACCTCCTTGCGGGTGGTTCTTCCTCCCCGTATACTTACGGGAGATTTCCAGAGCACCGCGCGCTTCGCGCCCCGAGGGCTGTCTGTGCATGAAGACTGTGCCTGCAGCCATTAGAGATTGCGAGTAGAAATATCGGCCGGACGAGAAAGCATGATTGCAGAAACTGGCCCGGCCGGGTCTCGCGCTTCGACAGGGGCGACCCTAAACCGAAAGACAAGACGCATGCGCCGATTTGAACTCTACGCTGTCCTGGTTCTGACAGGCCTGCTCATCGTACTGTCCATTGTTGGTGCGTTCATCAACGTCAAGGGCGCCTCGGCCATGTTCAATTCGTGGCCGGTGGTTGCGTTCTGGGTGGCCTTTGTTCTGCTGCTGATTGCCGGCCTGCTGACCTTCAAGCGCCTGGTGCGTTCGCCGGGGCGGCTGGCCATGCACCTGGGGGTGTTGCTGATTCTGGCCGGCGCGATGTGGGGCTCGTCCCGCGGCCACAATCTGGCCAGACGACTCTTGGGCGCAAAGAAGGTCCGAACCGGCTACATGCGGATTGTCGAAGGCAAGTCCACAAACCGGGTTTTCGCCGACCAGACTTTCCAGAAAGATGGGGTCATCGCCCTGCTGCCTTTCAGCCTGTTCCTGAAGGACTTCCGACTGGAGTATTATGAGGTCAAGGGACAGCAGTGGGACGTTTTCGTGGTTGCTCCCCCGACCGGGGAGAAGGGCGAGGATGACGATGGCCATGGACACGAGAATGAACCACGGCAGAGAAAAGTCAAGTGGGCTTTGGGCCAGGAGGTCGAGATTCCGTTCACCGAGGCGCGGCTCAAAGTTCTGAAGTACCTTGACAAGGCTCGCCCGGTCTATCCCGAGGGCGGCGAGGTGGGCATGGAGATCATTGGCTCCGGCGGCAAGCGGATCACCGTACCGGCGAAAGTCGGCCAGGAAGCCACCATCGCCTCTCCCCAAGTCACGGTGCGAATTCTCGAGGTGTTCGCGAACCTGAAGGTTTACGGGAGCGGGGAAGATCGCAAGACTGTCGATGTCGGTGGCCTCCCGGTCAATCCGGCGTTGAAGGTCGCAGTCACGTGGCCGAGCGGGGTGAAACAGATTCGCTATGTGATGGCCCTGCTTCCGATGCACGGCCAACAGGACGACGGCCTGCAGTTGCACTACCTGTTTCCCGAGGCGATCGGCGCCGAGGCCGATCCGACCTCAGATACGCCGGCCATGCAGGTGCTTCTGACCTACCAGGGCCGTGAGCAGCGGGAATGGTTTATCCCTCGTTCGGCGGACCGTTACGTCTGGACCTCACTTGCGTCGGTGCTCGGCAAACCGGACCCTCTGGCGGGTGATCACGATAAATCCGCCCACGGGATCACGAGTCCGCGGCTCTATCTGGCCCGGCCCATGCAGGGGATCAGGGACTATCTGAGCGACCTGACCGTCCTCGACGAGGGGCAACCCGTGGCCAGCAAGACGGTCGAGGTCAATGACCCGCTGCACTATGGCGGCTATCACTTCTATCAGCATTCTTACGACAGTGCCGGCGGGCAGTACACGGTGCTGTCGGTGTCATCGGACTCGGGGCTTCTGACGGTGTACGCCGGGTTCATTCTCCTGGTGGCCGGGGCCTTCTGGCAATACTGGATTGTTTCGGCCTGGTCCTACGTGGCCGGACGGAGAGCACATGGAAGTTAAGTACACGACTATCGGCTACCTGATCTATGGCGTCATGGCCCTCTACCTGCTGGCTGCGCCGTTGCTGTTTGCCAGTTTGCTGCTAACCAAGGCGAAGAAGAGGGTTGGGACAATCCTCTATTGGATTGGCATGATTGTCTATGGGCTGGGCTTTCTCGTGGCGGTGGCCGCCTTTGTCGTCCGCTGGAAGCAAGTCCACCATGCGCCAATGCAGAACATGTTTGAGGCCTTTCTCATGCTGGGCATGCTGCTGTTCCCCATATCGCTATTCTGCCGGCTTTTCATGCGCGTGGGGCACGAGTGGTGGGATGCCATGCTCGGCATCATTGTGCTCTTTCCGGCAGGTTTTATTTTCAGCGCCGAACCGCAGCACTTGCCGCCGGCCCTGCAGAGCCCATTGTTCGTGCCGCACGTTTCGGCCTACATGTTGTCTTACATGATCCTGGCCAAGGGCGGCATCCAGGCCTTGATTACTCTTGTTGTCGGACGCGGCAAAGTCGGCGACGAGCGGCTGGTCAGCCCCGAAGAGGGAACGTTCCGGATGGTTAAGTTCGGTTTTCCCCTGTTGACGCTGGGGCTGGTGCTGGGCGCCTGGTGGGGAAAGGTCGTCTGGGGCGATTACTGGAACTGGGACCCCAAGGAACTCTGGTCGTTGG
>JAACEH010000034.1 GCA_011682595.1 Anaerolineaceae bacterium | reverse complement strand
TCGGAGACCGTGGATTATCCTGTGCCGGCCGAGGTAGATGTCGCCGGAGTCGATCTCGGCCAGGCCGGCCACGGCCCTGAGGAGCGTGGTCTTGCCGCAACCGCTGGGCCCGAGCAGAAAGTAGAGTTCCCCGGGTTCGGTGGCCAGCGACACATTGTCGACGGCGCGGACCGAGCCGAAGGTCTTGGTCACATTCTCAATACGGATCGGCGCGCTCATGGCCGGACCTTTCCACCAAGAAAGACGAGCGTGAGTATTACACGGGCGGCGGCCAAAATACAATCCGGAAGCCTGCAAAAAAGCTTGGCCCCGGCCCCGGGCGAGGCTATGATTCGCACTTCCGGTCCACAGGTTTCAAGCGATTGCTCCGGCGACCGGTGACCGGCAACTGAGCATGCCAGGACGGGATTCAGACGCTTATGGCCTTGCAACTGCCGACCAACCTGCCCAGGCCGACCCAGCTCGGGCTCTTTCGCTACCGGCTGCCGATGCGGCAGAAGTTTCGGCACGCCTTGGCGGCACGCGACGTCAACGAGGGCCTGCTGGTGCGGCTGCGGATGGCCGACGGCAGCGAGGGGCTCGGCGAAGGCATTCCGCGGCCCTACGTCACCGGCGAGACAATCGAGTCGGCCGCGGCGATCATCAGGGACGAGTACGCCGGGCGGCTGGCTTCGGACGACCCGTTGGGCGGCGGCCCCGCCGAGGGCAGCGCCCTGGGCGTGTGGCACAACGCGGCCTGGTGCGCTTGCGAGCTGGCCTGCCTGGACGCCTGGGCCCGCTGGGCGGGAAGACCACTGGCCGACTGGCTGGGAGACCTTCTCCAACGGCCGGTCAAACAACACATTCCGGTCCGCGCCGCCGGAGTGCTGGGCGGCGAGCGGCCCGAACGGATTGCCGCCCAGGTGTTGAAGATGCGGGTCTTCGGCCTGCGCGACTTCAAGCTCAAGGTCGGCCTGCCGCGCGACAAGGAGAACCTGCGAGCGGTTTTCGAACAACTCAAGTCGCCGCTGAAAAAAGGAACGGTCACCCTGCGGGTGGACGCCAACGGAGCGTGGTCGCTGGAGCAGGCCCGGCAGGTCTGCCGGTGGCTCGGCAAGTTCATGGTCACCGCGGTCGAGCAGCCGCTTCGCAAGGGCGACGAGAGCGACCTGCCCGGTTTGCGGAAGGAGGCCAAACAGGCCATCATGGTCGACGAGTCGCTGGTCGATGTGCCCGGGGCCAGGAAGCTGGCCGCCGCCGGAGCGGCAGACTACTGGAACCTGCGAATCAGCAAGAACGGCGGCCTGCTGCAGACCCTGCGCCTGGCCGACCTGGCCGCCGCCAGCGGCGTCGGCCTGATGCTCGGGGCGATGGTCGGCGAGAGCGGCATCCTCTCGGCCGCGGCTCGTGTTTTTCTGCAGTTGGCGCCGCCGGTGCGGTTCCTGGAGAACTCTTACGGCTCTTTCCTGCTGAAACAGGACCTGGTTAGCCGGCGGACGCGGTTCGGATTTCGCGGGCGCATCCGCCCGCTGTCGGGCCCGGGGCTGGGCGTCCGGCTGGACGAATCCGCCATAGACGAGCTGGTCGAACCCGTCGCAGAAATCAGCCTCTCGTAACTCGTGTGGCACTTGGCCGAAATCGCCCATGACTCGAACGACAGTGACTCGCGAAATTATTGTCCAGGGGCTTCGCCGCCTGGGCGTGAGGTCGGGCGGCGTGCTGTTGGTGCACAGTTCGCTGAAGAGCCTCGGCCGCGTGGAGGGCGGCCCTGCGGCGCTGATCGCCGCCCTGCAGGATGTGGTCAGGCCCCGGGGCACGCTGGCCATGCCGACCTTGAGCTACGAGGAGATCGGGCCGGACCGGCCGCGCTTCGACGTCCGGCGAACCAGGAGCTGCACGGGCCTGGTCACGGAGGTGTTCCGCACGATGCCCGGCGCGCGGCGATCGCTCCACCCGACGCATTCGCTGGCCGCCTGGGGCCGGCTGCGTGACGAGATCGTTGACGGCCACGAGCGATGCACGTCGCCGGGGCCGCGGGGGTCGCCCTGGCGCCGGCTTGTCGAACACGACGGGCAGATTCTCTTCATCGGCTGCGGACTGTCGGCTAACACAATGCTGCACTGCGTCGAGGAGTGGGCGCCGGTTCCGGGCAGCCTTAAGGCCGAGATGCAGCCGCTGGAGACGGTGGATTACGAGGGCCGCGTGATTCCCACGCCGCAGCACCGGCACGCGGGCCGACACTCGCGCTTCTACGCCAAGATGGAGCCGCTGTTCGAGAAATGGGGCTGCATGAAGGTCCGACAGGTGGGCCAGGCCACGTGCCGGCTGCTCGAAAGCCGCGTGATGGTCGAAGAGACGCTGCGGCTCCTGCGCGAGGTGGACTGCCGTCTGTTCACACACGATCGCCTGCCCGAGGGAATCTGACCTCGCCTTGGCAACTCGGCGATTTCGGGGATTTCCTCGGTCAAACGACATGGCGCCCAAGGCACGCGGTCGGCGCCGCCAAGGCCAATCCTTTCGGAATCAATCGTCGGAAAGTTCGCCGGCCTGGTCCTCGCCGGCGGGATCGATGAGGGGGAGTTCGTCCTGATCGTCGGGCTCGCTCTTCAGTTGGCCCAGCGACTCGAGGGCTCGTTTGGCGGCCTTCTGTTCGGCTTCCTTCTTGCTCAGCCCCCAGGCGCTGGGGTACCGTTGCCCGTCGACGATGACCGCGATCTCGAAGGCCTTGGAATGGTCGGGCCCCTTCTCGTCGAGCAGCTCGTAAAGCGGCGCCTGACCGACCGTCCGCTGGGCGTGCTGCTGCATCATGCTCTTGTAGTTTCGCTCGTGTGCGCCGCGGGCGACGCGCTCGATCTCCGGCTCCATCAGCCGCAGAATCAACTCGCGAGCCGGCTCGAAACCGCCGTCGATGTAGACCGCCCCGATCAGGCTCTCCAGGGCGCAGGCCGAAAGGCTCGACGGCAGGGCGCCGTCGGTCTCCATGCCCTTGCTCAGGAAAAGCAACTCCTCGATGCCCAGTTCGGTGGCCACGAAGGCGCAGGCCTGGCGGCTGACGACCACGCTCTTGATGCGCGTCAACTCGCCCTCGGTGAAGGTGGGATAGCGGCGGAACAGTTCGTCGCAGACGACCATGCCCAGGACGGCATCGCCCAGGAACTCCAGCCGCTCGTTGCTGTCCAGGTAATGGTTGGCCACACTGGCGTGGGTCAGGGCCTTCTTCAGGAGGGCCCGGTCCTTGAACTCGTACTTCAACAACTCCTGGCAGCAAGAAACAGCCTCTTCACGCGCTTCGGACAAAGAAAGATTCCTTTCTTTCACTAACTCACTTATCGCAAAGCCCACAGAACCTGCAGCTATTCTAAAATCGTCTCAGCCGCTTGTCAATGATTCCGCTTCGATGTCACGGCACATTCCGCGCCGCCCTGCCCGGTTGCGACCTTGTAAAAAAATGCGGACGCCCCTCATCCCGGGACGCCCGCTGGTTTCTTGACAATCGTGCCTTCGCTCAGCTCCGCGCCCACCGGCGATACCGGCGACATCGGCTACTTCAACCCCGCCGCCTTGCGGAGTTTGGCGGCCTGGTCGGTCTTTTCCCAGGTGAAGCTCTTTTCGTTGCGGCCGAAGTGACCGCCGGAACTGGTGGCCGTGAAGATCGGCCGCTTCAGGTCCAAGTAATCGATCATCTCCTTGGGCTTCAGAGGGAACAGCTCGCGAATCAACTCGCAAATCCTGACCTCAGGAACCTTCTCGGTGCCGTAGCAATCCACCTTGACACTCAGCGGGTCGGCCACGCCGATCGCGTAGCTGAGCTGCAACTCGCAACGGTCGGCCAGGTGCGCCGCCACGATGTTCTTGGCGATGTGGCGGGCCATGTAGGTCGCCGTCCGGTCGACCTTCGAGGGGTCCTTGCCGCTGAAGGCCCCGCCGCCGTGGCGGCCCATGCCGCCATAGGTATCGACGATGATCTTGCGCCCGGTCAGGCCGCAGTCGCCGTGCGGACCGCCGACCACGAACCGCCCCGTGGGGTTGACGTGATAGACGGTATCCTTGTCGAGCATGCCCTTGGGGAAGACCGGCTTGATAACCTTCTCGATGATGCCCTTGCGGAGCGTCGCGTACTTGACCTGCGGAGAGTGCTGGGTGGAGATGACCACGTTGTGCACGCGCAGGGGCTTGCCGTTACAGTACTCGACCGTGACCTGGCTCTTGCCGTCGGGCCAGACCCAGGGCAGTATTCTTTTCTGCCGCACCTGGGCCAGCCTCTGCACCAGCTTGTGGGCCATCTCGATCGGCATGGGCATCAGCTCTTTGGTCTCGCGGCAGGCATAGCCAAACATGATGCCCTGGTCGCCGGCCCCCTGCTCCTTGTGCAGGCCCTGGCCTTCGGTGACGCCCTGGCTGATGTCCGGGCTCTGGCTGTCCAGGGTGACCATCACGGCACAGTCGTCGGCGTCGAAACCCATGGCCGGATCGGTGTAGCCGATGTCGCGGATCGCCTGGCGAACGATGTCCGGCACGTTGACCCTGGCCTTGGTCGTAATCTCGCCGGCCACGATGGCCACGCCCGTGGTGACCATTGTCTCGCAGGCCACGCGGCTGTTCTTGTCCTGGGCCAGCATGGCGTCCAGGATGGCATCCGAAATGCGGTCCGAGACCTTGTCCGGGTGGCCCATGGTCACCGACTCGCTGGTGAAGTAATAGTGCTCCGCTTCCGGGCCGCAGGTGCAACGCCCGGATTTCTTCGCTCTGGTCTTGCTCCTCTTGGGCTTCCTAGCCTTCTTTGTCACGACAAGCTCCTTATCTCACAAGAGTATTCGTTCGGTCAAGAAGCATCAGTATACTCAGCCGCCGTTTGCGTTCAAGTCAAAACGGCGGGCGGGCAAGCTACGTGTCCGCCCCCCTACTTTCCGATGCAGAAGCCGGCGAAGATTTCATTGAGCACGTCCTCGGGACTTCCGCGGCCGGTGATCCGGGCCAACGAATCGATGGCCTCCCGCAGTTCCAGGGCCAGCAACTCCTCGCCGAAGGCGTCCCCCCCGCCCTCGACGGCACAAAGCTCCGCCGCACGTTCCAGCGCATCGGCTGAAGTCTCCAGCCGCCGGCGATGGCGGGCCGCAACAACCGGCCCCTCCGATCCGCGGTCGAGCAGGCCCAGGTGCAGCGTCTCGGCAATGGCCGCCCTCAGCGCATCGAGCCCCTGGCCCGTCAGGGCCGAGACGGCGACGACCCGCACGTCGTGAGCCACTTCCCTTGCGACGCGGCGGGCGACCTCGGCCGTCGGCTCGTCGGAATCGGCCGTGGGCAGGTCGCACTTGTTGGCCACCAGGATGGCCGGGGCGGCCAGGGTGGCCAGCAAGCGGCCCACGTCCTGTCGCACCTCGGCCTCGGCCACCAAGCGCCCGGCCTCGACCACGACCAGCACCAGTTCAGCCTGGGCCAGGGCCATCATCGTCCGCCTCCGGGCCGCCTCGTGCAACTGTTCGGCGCCCCGGCCGGCGAGGTCGATGTCGGCCACCGCGTCGGCCAGGCCGGCGGTGTCGGAGAGGACGAATCGCGAGTCGCCGATGGTGAAGGTCTCGCGAAGTTCGTCGCGCGTCGTTCCGGCCACCGCGGTGACCATGGCCCGGTCGGCTCCGGCCAGGCGATTGAAGAGGCTCGACTTGCCGACGTTCGGGCGGCCGACCAGGGCGACCCGCAGATCGCCGTCCAGGTGGGCCAGGTCCCGCGATCGCCGCGACAGGCGGACCACGTCGTCGCGCAAAGCCCCGGCGGCTTCGGCTGCCTCGGCGGCGGTGATGATCGGCACCGGCTGATCCGAGAAGTCGATGGCCAGTTCCACTCGGGCCAGCAGCCGGCGAAGCCGGTCGACCAGGCTGTTGACCCGGCCCGACAGGCGGCCGGCCAGCAGCCGCTGGGCGGCGGCCAGCGAGCGCTCGCCCCCGGCGTTGACGACGGCCATGACGGCCTCGGCCTGGGCCAGGTCGAGCCGCCCGGAAACGAAGGCCCGGGCCGTGAACTCGCCGGGGTCGGCCGCCCTGGCCCCCTGGCGGCAGGCCAGCGAAAGCACCTCTTCGCTCAGGGCCGGATTACCCGGAAAGTGCAGTTCCACGACGTCCTGGCGCGTGTAGCTGCGCGGACCGCGCATCAGAAACAGCGTCGCACGAAGCTCCGCCCGCAACGGCGCACACTCCAGCGATATCGTGCCGCCGCGGCTGCAATAACTCTCCTCGGGCGCAATGGGAAGGTCGGGCCTGAAAAGGCGGAGGACAATTTCAAGGGCTTGGGGTCCGCTCAGGCGGACGATGGCCCGCGGCGAACTGCCCAGCGGACTGCTGACGGCGACGATCGTGTCCTGGACAAGGTTCATGGTCGATCCCGACGCCCGCTTTTGCCGCCGGCCGGCTTACTTCTTCTTTTTCTTTTTCTCGAAGGGGTTCTCGCTCTTCTTGGCGCTCTTCTGAAGTCGCTCGACTTCGGACATCTGCGACTCGAGCCAGCGGCCGATCATACCCTTTTTCTTTTCCTTGCGAGGCTTGGGCGGCCGCAGCTTGAGCTGGGCATGATGCCAGCGAATGTACTTGCTCTCGCAGAAGCCGTAGACCGAGCTGGTCAGGATGTAGAGGTTCAAGGCGCTGGGGGCCGAGTAGAGGAAGAACAGCAGCATGGCCGGCATCATGAACTTCATCATCTTCTGCTGGCGGGCCATCTCGGTGCTCCCGGCGGATGATTGCGGCTGAAGGCGCATCTGCAGGAACATGGCCACGATCATCAGCAGCGGCAACACGTTCAGTTGCCAGTTGGCCCAGTTGCCGATGTAGGAGATGATGGGGGTGCCGACCGGGGCGAAGGTCAGCATACGATCGGGCAGCGAGAGGTCCTGAATCCACAGCACAAACGGCGCGTGGCGGAGGCTGATGGCCACTCTGATTCCGGTGTAGAGGGCAATCCAGATCGGCATCTGCAGGGCCATCGGCGCGCAGCCCAGCATGGGGTTGGCCCCATGCTCGCGGTACAGCTTCATGGTCTCCACCTGGACCCGTTTCTGATCGTCCTTGAACTGCTCCTTGAGCTTGGCGATTTCGGGGGCCAGTTCCTGCATCCTGAGCATGGACAGTTGGCTGTAGCGGGTGACCGGCAACATGAGCAGCCGCACGATGAGCACCAGGATAATCACGGCCAGCCCTTTGTTGCCGACGACCCCGGAGATTTCGTCGATGGCCCAGACCATGCCCTTGGCGATGTGACTGACGCCCGGAATGTTGAAAAAGCAGCGGCCCGAATACGAGATCACCCCCAGGAGGCCGCGATCACGAAGCAATGGTTTCGACAGCAGGTGACTGTCTTTCGGGCCACCCAGCACCATGTAGACGGCTGTGGCCTTGCCGCCGGCCTGGTCGAATCTCAGCAGGTTGCTGCGGACCTCGATGCCCGCCAGCTTGGTGGGTTTCTTCTTGCCCTCGGGAATCTCGTATGCGTAGGAGGTCGCCTGATCGAAACGGGGGGACAACGGATTGTTCGGGTCCGACGACACTATCAGGGCGAAATACTTGTCGACCGCCCCTGCCCAGTCCAGGCCGCCGGAAAATCTGCGCTTCTCATCATCGTCGCTGGCTGCATCCTTGGCCGTTTTCAACTCGACCTCGAGGTCCTTGGAAACGAAGCCGCCGATGACCATGCGGCCCTCGGTGCGGGCGTCCTCCCGGACCAGGCCCTCGGGCCCGCGCATGGTCAGGGCCACAGCGGCCAGCGTTCCGGTGTGGTCCTCGAACTCGAAGATCATTTCGGCCGTGTACTCGCTCCCGTCGCCGAACGGCTGGCCGGCGGTCATCGTGCGCCGGCCGAGACGATAGGTGCGGTAGAGAGTCAGAAACTTCTCGCCGTCGCGGTTGATGTCGAGTTTGAACCGGGCTTCGGACTCTTTCCTGGGCTCGACCTGCGTCCACCAGGCATCGGCCAGTTCGCCGGCGATAGAATCCCGGCGGTCGCTGCCGCGGTAGGCCAGATCGAGCCGCACCAGGCGAAACGAAGCTGCGCCCTTGTCCGGCCGCACGAGTTGAAACCTCTGCCGCTGGGCGAAGTCCTTGTCGCGATCGTCGACCGAGGCGAAGTAATCGCTCAGTTCCAGGCGGCGGATGGCCGCTCCCTGCGGAGTAATCCACACGGCCATGGCATAGCGGCCGCGATAGGTCGTATCGCCGATCTTCACCGGCCGGCGGGCCGCCGCGTCCGGCGGGGGCGTGCCGAGTACCTGGAAACTGACCGTCGCCGCGGCGCCGGAGACCGGTGGCTGAGTTGTGGCTGAGGGCTGACCGCTCACATCGGTAGACCCTGCCCCAGGCCAAGCCGGCTCAGTGGGCGCCGGCTTCGGCTGAGGCAACTCCGGCTTGGGCGCAAAGTACTTCTGCCAGCCGAGCATGATGATCATGGCCAGCACGGCAAACACGATCATCCGCAACATCGTGTCCTTTTTGTCCAACGATGACTCCTTCTCGCTTCTGACTGTCCGATTACCGCCCGTCGCGCAGTCGCTGGGCGTTGAAATTGGCCAGGCCCGGGGTCTCGAGAATGGCCCGGACCGTGGCCTGCACGTCGTACTGGACTCGCCGCCAGGTGACCCGGTTGCCGTCCAGCAGCAGGTAGCAGGCCCGCGGGTCGCGGTCTCGCGGCTGGCCGATGCTGCCGATGTTGATGACCGCCTTGCGGTCGCCGAATTCGTAGGAGTCGTTGAGGTCACCCGGCGTCAGGAAACGGTAGTCCTCGGTGAAAACTCCCGGCATGTGCGTGTGGCCGACAAAGCAGACCGACGGAATGCGATCGAAGATGGTGGCCATCTTCTCCATGTTGACCTGGGGATCGTCGGGAAAAATATACTCGTGCAGCGGCCGCCGGGGCGACCCGTGCACGAAGAGGATGTTGCGCTCGAAGCGGTGCACGCCGAGACCGGCCAGGAACTCCCAGCGCTGCTGTTTCAGGTGGGCGTCCGATTCGCTGTCCAGCCGCCGGCGAGTCCAGAAGACAGCCCGCTCGGCGGCGGTGTTAAAGCCCCCCGGCTCCAGCAGCACGGCCTGGTCGTGGTTGCCCATCAGGCAGAAGTCGAAATCCCGGGCCAGGTCCAGGCAGCGGCCCGGATGCGGACCGTAACCCAGGATGTCGCCCAGGCAGTAAACGGCCTCGGCGTCCTGGCTCTCGATGTCGGCCAGGACAGCCTCCAGAGCGACGGCGTTGGCGTGGATGTCACTGATAAGGGCAACCAACCACAATCTCCGCAGTGGGAATGACAAAAAAGGAACGACCGCCGATCAGCTTCAGCGTCGTCCCGCGACGAGTTCCGCCCAGTTGCCGCAAGATCACTCGGGGGGCGTTTCGGCTTCATCGATCAGGAGCACCGGCACCCCGTCGCGAACAGGGAACCTGCGTCCGCACTGCCGGCACAACAGCTTGTCGTCGTCCTGAGCCAACAGGATCTTGCATTGCGGGCAAGCCAGGCGTTTCAGAAACTCCGGATCCAACACGTCAGTCGCCCTTCATGAGAATAGATCACCCGGTCCTGGAATCCAGAGTCTATCTGGGCGGCCGGGCAAGTCAACCCTTTTCTGCCCTTCGCTCCCCATGGGGGTGTACGTCAAGATTG
>JAACEH010000033.1 GCA_011682595.1 Anaerolineaceae bacterium | reverse complement strand
ATCTCGAACAACGTCCCGGCCGTCTCGGCCGACAGGTTGACGTGGTAGACCACCAGGGTGATGACGACGCCGCTCAGGGCGCCGACGACCGTGAACGGCGCGTGCTCGCGGAACTCCTTCAGAATCAGCGTGGCGATCCGGCCCATGGTCAATCTCCAGGCAATCCCGATTGGCGATCCCTGTCGGTCGGCGACGTCAGGCGTCGCCGACACATCGCCGCGCGGTCTTGCGGCGCGTCGGCTCGTTGTCGCAGATCAGTCGCAACGCGTTGCACGTGTTGCACTCCTGGAGGGCATGACTGCGGGCAAACTCGGCCCAGTGCCGGCGCTGCGTCGGCGTGAGAACGCCCGTGCCCTGGCACAACGGGCAGGTGCTGTCGAGCGCATTGAGAATGGCCGTGCGAATGAACGCTGACCGGTTGGGCATGTGCTTCATGGCCTCGACCAGCGACGGGGGCATCTTGAGCGTCACCACTTCGGCCTTCTGACGATCCGGCTTTGCCATGGTCATCCTCCCGCCCCGGCCATCCCCCGACAGTGCGACCGACGCATGGGGTATTATCGAGTATTACCTCCACAAGTCAAGAGGGTTCTCCGGTGACATCCACAGTCGGGTAGGGTCGCCTCTGGCGTGCTGCGGGCGCAAAAATAAACGTGGCTTCCGGCTCTGTGCAAACCGAAAGCCACGTGATTGGGTCGGCTCGTTTTTCGGATACGTCATCCGCGGTTCAAGTTTTTGAATCCCCGCAACCTGAACGCCTTATCGAGCCAACACCTGCGGAACTGGATGGGAACAGTTCCGCCTGCCTCCCCCGGTGCTTTGGGAACCCCTTCCCTGGGGCTCCGCAGCGAACGGACGCCCTGAGCCCGCCTCTCCGCAGACTCATTTTCCGGACGTCCTTTTGCGACAGCGATTCTGCAGCAACCCCTGCCGCCCCGCCGCCGGACTGACCGAAAAGACTCTCCCAATCGGCCACCGTGGCGGTGTCTTTCTTCCCGTTCCCCCTCCTAGATTTTCTGCCGACGGATAAAGACCGCCGAGACTCCGAGTCCTGCAAGCCACAACGACGCCGGCTCCAGCAGGGGTATAGTACCTGTTGTCGTGACAGTCTGCAACAGGTTACTCCCGGCCATATCAACTTCCGGCGGCGTCTCCGCCGCGGCGGCAACCCCCGCCACGGCAATCAGGCCTGTCAGGACCACCGCTAACAGCAAACGATACTTGGACAACAGACCGACTCCTTCGGCCGGGCCCTCGGCAGAGACGCTTCAATCCCCTCGTTCGGGCCCATGGCGCAACCTGGGCGTTCTGCAACGCTCACGACAGAACGCGTTGCTCCCGCAGAGGCGATCGGGGCTGCACCGACAGTGCACCCTGCGCGCCACAGAAGCACGTGCGCATACCGCAAGCGATCCGACTCAGTTCGCCAAGACTCCTCCATGTGGTGGGTCCCGCAACCCACAACACATAAAAAAATGGGGGACCGCGACCTCCAGCGCGCCGCAGCGCACCCCTTGGTCACAATCCCCCGGTGAAAATGCCCTGCTCTTTCAAGCTCGGCACCTTCATTCTTACTATGACTCAGAACTGGCCGAAAGTCAAATCCCGCGGGCGTTTTCGTCAAGCAAATCTTCCGGGCTCTCCCGGAGTCGCCGCCGGGCGGCAGAATCCTAAGAAACTATCTCAGAACGGGTGCCACGGTTGCGCAGTCCAGCGGCCGTGCCGAAGGCGGAATATCGCACGGCTGCCCTTCGACAGGCTCAGGGCCCCAAGCGCCGTCGAGGGGCAAACGGCGCAACCGTGGCACCCTCGAGGTGAGAGAAACGATTTTGAGATGGTTTCTAAGAACTTCGGCGGCAGAATATGGTTTAATGGGTGCCGTCATAAGCCGTCATAGCGACGCGTGGCTACTTGTGGACCGTCTCGGACCTCTTTGAGTTGGAGACCGAAGGATGAAGCGACTGGCATTGACTCTTGCCCTGACCGTAGCTCTGGTAACCGGAGTCCTGGCCGAGGATTGGCCGCAGTTCCGTGGCGCGGCCGGCGACGGGCATTCGGCCGAGAAGCGGTTGCTGAAGTCGTGGCCCTCGGGCGGTCCGAAACGGCTGTGGCAGAAGACCGTGGGCCAGGGGTACGCCAGCGTGGCCGTGGTCGGCGACCGCATCTACACCTCGGGCATTGTCGACGGTAAGTTGGCCGTCTCGTGTCTGGACGCCAAGGCCAAGGGGAAGGTGCTGTGGCAGACGCCGATCGACGGCGTCGCCGGCGGCAAGTACGCCGGATCGCGGAGTACTCCGACGGTCGACGGCGACCTCCTTTACGTGCTGAGCGACCTGGGCAAGGTGGTCTGTCTGAAGACCGCCGACGGCAAGGAAGTCTGGTCGAAGAATATCCTCTCGACCTATGGCGCGAAGAACCTCAACTGGAAGGTCTCGGAGTCGCTGATCGTCGATGGCGACAAGCTGATCTGCTCGCCCGGCGGCCGGGCGTCGATGGTCGCCCTCGCCAAGACCACGGGCGAGGAGATCTGGGCAACCCCGGCGGTCGATTCTCTGACCGGCTACGCCACGGCGCGGATCATCGACTTCGGCGGTCTTCGCCAGGCGATCGGCTACTCCTCGGCTCACATTTTCGGCGTGAACGTCGAGACGGGCGAGTTGCTTTGGAAACACGCCCAGCAGAACAAGTACAAGGTGAACGCCACGTCGATCGCGTTCTACAACGGGGTCATCTTCTCCTCGTGCGGCTACGGCTGGGGCAGCCAGGGGCTGAAACTCTCGGTCAAGGGCAAGAAGGCCTCGGTGCGACAGGTTTACACGACCAAGGATCTGGACGACCACTTTGGCGGCATCGTTCGCGTTGGGAAGTTCGTGTTCGGCACGGCCTCGCGCGGCGGCCTGGTGGCCATTGACATGGGCACGGGTGAAACAAAGTACACGAGCAAGGCGGTCGGCAAATCGTCGAACATCTTCGCCGACGGGCGGCTCTACTGCCAGGGCCACGACGGCACGATTCGCCTGGTGAACCCCGCCAATGGCAACGTCGTCGGCAGCTTCAAGATCTCGCCGGAGCAGAAGCGAATGCTCTGGGCCCACCCGGCCATCTCGGGCGGCGTGCTCTACATCCGCAACGGCGCCACGCTGCTGGCCTACCGTATCAAGGGCCGGTGAGCCGGAGGACGACAGACAGACAACAGGAAAGGGACGCGGGCCCCACGGGCCGGCGTCCTTTTCTTTCGCGCCCGCCCAGGTTCCGATGTCCACTCCCGGTTCAGGTGTCCACTCCGCGGGGAACGAGCGTCGCACGACCGCGGCCGCGCTGCAAGTTTGCTGAAAAACCCGGCACTGCGGCCATCTCGGCGTCATTTCCTGCCGCGTCCCCAGGGCGTCGTCTTGACACGCGACGGCATCCGGGGTCTAAAATGACTGCAAATACCGAACACTCTGTGCACACGATCATGGGAGGAACGTCATGGCTCTGGAAGAACGAACGGGAATCGTCACCGTCGAAGGCCATCCGCTGACACTGCTCGGGCCGGCGATCGGGGTCGGCGACACGGCGCCGGACTTCCGCGTCGTGGACGCCGAGTTCGGCGAGGTGACACTGTCGGACTTTGCCGGCAAGACCGTGCTCCTGAGCGCGGTGCCGAGTCTCGACACGCCGGTCTGCTCGATTCAGACCAAGCGTTTCAACGACGAGGCCGAACGACTCGGCGACGGCGTGGTGGTGCTGACCGTGAGCCAGGATCTGCCGTTCGCCCAGTCGCGGTTCTGCGGCGCCGAAAAGATCACGACGATCCGGGTTCTCTCCGACCACGTGCACCGCGAATTCGGTGAGCGATTCGGCATGCTGATCAAAGAGAATGCCCTGCTGGCACGCAGCATCTGGGTCATCAGCCCCGAGGGCACGATTACCTATTGCCAGGTGGTTCCCGAACTGACCGACGAACCCGACTACGCCTCCGCCCTGGCGGCCGTGGCGGGCTGAGATTCGGCCGTGTCAAAAAGCGGCGCCGCCAGAGGGGGGTTCCGACGACGCCTTTGACTGGTAGCGCAAGAGCTTACGCGCTACCAGTGAACTCGAGCACAACCAACGTCACATCGTCCTCGAACAGTGGCCTGCCCGAGAACTCGGTCATCTTGCGAACCAGGTGATCCTTGACGGCCCGGGCACCGGCGGTCGGCCCCTCGGCCAGCCAGGCCATCAGGCCGTCGAAGCCAACCTCGCGCTGTTCGAGCACGCCCATCTCGATCACGCCGTCGCTGAACAGGACGATCAGGTCGCCGGGGTCCAGGCGGCGGTCGCTCTCGAAGTACGACACCTTGTCCACGATGCCCAAGGGCAGACTCCCCTCGGCCCGGGCATCCAGAAGATCCCACCGTCCGGCGGACGTCTGGTACTGGGCCATGAACGGCTGGGCGGCCGAGGCAAATCGCAACTGGCCGTCGGCGGCGTTGATAATCACGCTGATCATCGTGGCGAAGTGCCCGGCCTCGGTGTCGCGAGCCAGGTCGCCGTTGAGGAGCGACAGAAACCGGTCATTGCGGTTCTCGTTGATCGAGTGCCTCAGGCACCTCTCGACGAGGTCGGCAATGCGGCCCGCGCTGGCGCCGTGACCCGAGGCGTCGGCCAGAACCACCTTGGCCAGCCGCCCCATGGCACAGGAGCCCAGGTACTGAATGTCGCCGCCCTCGGCATCACCAAAGCTGGGCCGGCTGAACACACTGGCCCGCACGCCCGGCAGAATGACGTCCTGATCGACCTCGCGCCGGCCGCCCCAGATTTCGCTGCACGCCAATGGAATTTTGCTCATGGCATTTTCCATGTCGCCCATTTCAGACCCCCATCTCGGCGGTCGGTCGCCGGGAGTTGCCTCTCAAAATGTTGAACGTTCCAACCGGGCAAGGCGGTTCCACGTCACGGAAAGAAGTCGCGGGAGAATGCCATGGCGCGGCCCTCCGTGGGGAGCGGGGTCAGGCGGACAGGATGCGGGGCTCGGCCTCGCCCGCGGCGACCATCTGGCGGCAGAGCCGCTCGGCCAGGTCGGCCCGAACGGACGCCAATGACGGATCGGCAACGAGGTTCCGCCGCTGGTGAGGATCGCGCGCCAGATCGTAGAGAAACTCCTCGACGTAAACGTCCGAGGCGGCCTCGGTCCAGCCGCTCAAGTCCGGGGCACAGACCGAATAGGTCCAGCGCTGCGTGCGAAGGGCCCGGCCGACCTGCTTCTCGCTGATCTGGACAAACACCTCCTGGGGCCAATCGCCGGCGCTGCCGTCGAGGAGCCCCTGCATCGCTCGCCCGCGGACCGTCGCCGGAGCGGCCGCCCCACCGGCGGCCAGAAGGGTCCGCGGCACGTCGATCAGGCTCACGAGTTCCTCCACAACCCGCCCGCCGGTGAAGCCCGGGCCGCAGGCGATCATTGGAATGCGAATCGACGCGTCGTGGCACGAACGCTTGTACTCGGCGTTGCGAGTGCGAAAGTGCGTCCCGTGATCGCTGGTGTAGACGACCAGCGTGTTGTCGGCCATGCCCAGCCGCTCGAGTTCGGCCCGGATCCGACCGAGGTTCGCGTCCAGACTGTTGCAACAACCGAGGTAGTCGGGATACTCCTGACGCCAGTCGCCCTCGGTGCCTTCGAGGTCGCCGGGAACAACGAAGCCGGCGAACCGCTCCCGGCTGCCGGCGGGCCCTTCGTAGTGCTTATGGTCGTTCTGGTGGTGAGGCTCGATGGTCGAGAGGAACAGAAAGAACGGTTGCTCGGCGTCCTGGCGGCTCCTCAGATAGTCGAGGGCAAAGTCCGTGAGGCTGTCGGCCCGGTAGCCGGACAATTCGACGCGCCGGCCGTCGGCGTCGAACACGTGACCGTCGTAGGCGTGACTGGTGGATTCCAGAACGTCGCTGGCCAGCCAATGGCCGTTCCAGCCGCCCCGCCGATCCAGCGGCACGGGCCGCGTGCGAAAGTCGTCAGGGCCGCCACGGTCGCTGTAACTCGACTGCGTCGAGGCCAGGTGCCACTTGCCGATGTAGGCCAGGCGGTACCCGGCGTCGGCCATCCAGTGGGCAACGGTCTGCTCGCCTTCGGGCAGCCGGATGGCATTGCGATAGCAGCCCGTTTCGGTGGCGAACTTGCCGGTCTGAAGGCAGCTTCGAGCCGGGCCGCACACAGGCTGGCAGGTAAAGGCGTTGGCGAAACGAACCCCCTCGGCCGCCATGCGGTCCAGGTTCGGCGTCACCGGCAACCGTTGCCCGTAGCAGCCCACGGTGTCCCACCGCTGCTGATCGGAGAAAAAGAAAACAATGTTCGGCCTGGCCCGCGTCCCACTCACAGAGTCCCCTTCCCTTCACTTTGTACCTGATCGAACGCATCCGGCAACGTTATATTACCCAGCCGGTGACGGCGAGGCCAGCGCCGGCGCAGGCGAGGTCGTCAGAAAATCACGAGACGCGGGGTGTAGCCCGAGCGGAAGTTGTGGCATAATCCCCACTGACCGAAACCCTGTGAGAGGAGTTGCCATGAAAATCGTGCGGCGCATCGCCATCGTACTGGTTGCCCTGGTGGTTATCGTGATGCTGGTCGGCTGGCTGCTGATCGACAGGCTCGTCGAGACCGGTATCGAACAGGGGGGCACCTACGCCCTGAAGGTCGACACGACCGTCGAGGACGTGAGCCTGAGCCTCTTGCGCGGGCACCTGAGCCTCGACGGACTGATGATAGCCAACCCGCCGGACTTCAAGTCGCCGCACATGATGAAGAGCGGCGAGTTCAGCATCGGCGTCGAGCGGGGCAGCCTGATGAGCGACACCATCCGGCTGACGGAATTCACGATCGACGGGCTCGACATTTACATCGATCAGCCGCTGGGCAAGAAGAGCAACGTCTCTGTGATCATGGAGAACGTCAAACGCCTCGGCGGCGACGGGACGCCCGAGGAGAAAAAAGAGGACCAGGGCGCCGGCGGCAAGAAGGTCTTCGTCGATCGCGTGCTGGTGAAGAACGTGGTCGCCCACGTGCGAATCGCGCCGCTCAAGGAAGTCACCGTCAAGGTGCCCGAGATCGACCTGACGAACGTCTCGTCCGAGGGCGAGGGCATCGCCATGCCCGACCTGATTGCCAAGCTGTTGCCGCCCATTTTGATGCAGGTGGTCAAGCAGGGCGGCGGCCTGTTGCCTCCGGGGGCACTCGACGGCGTGACCGGCGACATCACCGGCGCGGCCAAGGCCCTGGGCGGCGAGGCCGTCAAGTTGATGGAAGAGGGCCTGAAGAACGTCGGCGACGATCTCGGCAAGGGGCTCGACAAAACCGGCAAGGACATCGGCGAGGGCCTGAAGGACTTGTTGAACAAGAAGGACAACGGCGACACCGGCGAGAAGAAACCGAACCTGCTCGACAACCTCCTCGGCGGCAAGAAAAAGTAGGGGCACGGCATGCCGTGCCCGCCTCGCTCCGCGGTTTGTCCTCCGAAGCCTTGGCGCAGGAGGAAGCCTTGGCGAAGCAGGGTGTCCGCCCGGCCGTTTCGCCAAAGTGCCGCGGTCCGACAAAGTCGGGCCGCGATGAACCCCCGGTCACATATCATGGCCTGGTGCCAACGGGTTCATCACCCGCCCCATGAAAAGAATGCTCCGCGTCGGCAGGTGCCAGATGAGAAAAACAAACGGGTGATCGGCGGCGAACGTCTCTACCGGTGGCGAGGCTGAGCATCCGAAGGTCGTTGTTGTTGCGGCGGCGGCCGTGGTCCCCTCCTCATCGACATCGACATAGGCCACGTGCTCGACCGACTGTATGAACAATTCACGTGTCCCGTCCACACCGGAGAAATCGGCCGACCCCGGGGCAAACGCATCGGTCATGCCGAGCGAGTCAAGGACCGGCGCAAGCGAGACCTCGCGTGTCATCGTGAATCTCGGCAGGGTGACCGTGACGTTGCACGCGAACATCCGGTCGATCCACGTCGCCAGGTTCTCGGCCGTGAGCAACTTCTCGACCCTCTCGAGTTGCGCCGCCGTGTGCTTGCCGGATCCGTCCGACTTGGGCAGCAGAACCAACATGGCAACATCGTCGCCGCGGTACGGCAGCGAAAGCAACTGAAGGTCATCGTTATCCATGTAGGAAAACTGTTGCGTTTGTCGCATCATCGGCACGGTAACGGTTGCGCCCCCCCCCGGCGACAGCAGCGTAAACGCCATGTCCTTGGTGCGATCCTTGCTGAATCGGCTGATCCACTGCCCCTTGAAGTAAATTGCATTCACAAGAGCCATCCGCGTCTGCTTGTTGAATGTGTCCGGCTTCACCGCCCGGCTGATTTTGCCGCCCGTGTGAGCCTTGACCCAGCGATTGATCTCTCGGGCAGCGGCCGTGCGAGCGGCGACGAAATCCGCCTCGTGCAGACCGCCGCCATAGGGCCCCTCGATCAGATCGACAAAGGTTTTGCGGAGCGTGCGGTCCCGTTGAACCCACAGGGCGTTGGCCACACTCAAATCGTAAGGCTGCTTCGTGTCCTTGCCGGTAAGCAATTTGCCGAACGATCCGAAGGCGGCGTGCAGCTGCTCCTTGGGCAGATCAAAATGCAGCGCCGCCCTCATCTGGTCCCGAGTGGTTCCCGCGCTACCACCGTAAGCCATCGCCAGACAGGTCGAGATGCTGAGCGGAGACACGAACAGGTTGCCGTCGGTCGTGCGCAAACGGCCGTAAAGGTCGCACGCGAAACGGTTCATGCTCCGCGCCAGAACCAGCACATCCTCGTCCTTCTCGCTGGCCACGAAGCCCGTCGTTGCACCGCTCCGCCCCCCTTGGCTGCAGGCGGTCCCCACGCCCATTCCCACGGCAATCAATGCAAGCAACCACAGACACCGGCTCCGGGCATTCATGGCACGTTCCTTTCCGTGTGTTTTCGTCCCTGGTGAACACAACACGGCGGCACACAATCCCGGCGCGCCGGGACCGTGCCACCTGCAGATTCAACTGTCTCGAAGCACTCGGTCCAGCACCTCCGGCAGTCGCTCGACGTAGGCTCGGATTTCGTCGCGGACGCGGCGATAGTGAAGCAGGGCCTCGGCCTCGGTCGCCGCTCCCTCGGCCAGCTTCGGCGGATCGTCGAAGCCGACGTGGACCACCTTCGCCCGTCCCGGGAACATAGGACAGGTCTCGTGAGCGTGGCCGCACACGGTGACCACATAGTCGAACGCCGTGTCCAGCAGATCGGCGACGTTCTTCGAGGTGTGCCCCGAAATGTCCACCCCCGCCTCGGCCATCACCGTCACCGCCCGCGGGTTGAGCCCGTGAATTTCAATCCCGGCCGACCAGGCATCGACCGCGTCGCTCTTCAGGTGCCGAGCCCACCCTTCGGCCATCTGGCTGCGACACGCGTTGCCCGTACACAGGAACAGAACTTTCAACCTCTCAGCCACGATGGATTCCCCTTCTTCTGACGGTCAACCACCGACGGCACGATTGTACCGAACGACTGTTAGTGTCGCATAAGGATTCTGTTGGTTCCGGGTGCCACGGTTGCGCCGTTTGCAGCCGTGCCGAACTCCGTAGTGGGCACGGGTGCTGAACTGCGCACCCGTGGCACCCGGCATGAGGATTGTTATCGGCGTCAGGCGCCCCTGCCCGCCC
>JAACEH010000032.1 GCA_011682595.1 Anaerolineaceae bacterium | reverse complement strand
GAATCAGATGATTTACCGCCGCAGGAAAGTTTTCGTCATCTCGACCTCAATCGTTCTGGCCGCCGTTGCCGTCTGGCTCGGGGCGTGCTCGGCGGCGCCGCAACAGAAGTCCCCTGTGATCGAAGGCGAGCAGAAGTCCCCGGTGGCTGAAGGCTGGCAGAAGCCCCGGCTCGCTCCCCGGACCCCGCCTTCCCCGGGCAGGCAACTTCAGCCGCACACCCCGGGCAGCTCCGCGATCGTCCTGCGGCCGGGTGAGACCGAGGCCATGATCGTCTACAGCGGCGCGACACATGGCATGATCGAGCCCTGCGGTTGCGACGGCAACATCGCCGGCGGGTTGGCCAAGGAACTCACCGTCGTCAACTGGCTCCGCGAGGAGGGGCTGCCCATGCTCTACCTCCATCCCGGCGACCTGTTCCCCTACGAGGACCTGCCGGTGAAGTTGAAGTTCGTCGCCGAGGCGGCCTCGCACATGGGCTACGACGCCATCGGCATCGGCGACCAGGAGTTCCGCGGCGGCCTGGATCGGCTTCGCGAGTTGGCGACGCAGTACCGGTTGCCTTTTCTGTCGCAGAACCTGAGGGACGCCGAGGGCGGACGAATTGCCCCCGGATATGTCATCAAGGACCTGGCCGGCCTCAAGGTCGGCATCTTCTCGGTGGTCGGCGACCAGTGGTACCTGTTCAACAAGGACGCCTTCCCCGAGGGGATCAAAATTGAACCGACCCGCGAGGCCATCGCCGCGACACTTCGGGAGTTCGAGGGCAAGGTCGACTTCATCGTCATGTTGAGCCACCAGGATCGTTCCATCGACCGCAAGGTGGCCCGGGAGTTTCCGCGGATCAACCTGATTATCGGCGGCCACGACGAAAAGATGATCACTCGCCCCATCCGGGTGGGCCGCACGCTGATCCTCAACGCGGGCACCAGCGGCGACTATGTCGGCGTCGTTCGCCTGGCCATCAACCCCTCGGGCGACGTGCGGGTCCTGGCCCACGAATTCGGAGTCGCTTCCGGGGTGGTCCCCAGAAATAAAAAGCTGGCGGAGATTTACCGCCGCTATGTCGAGGAGAGCAAGGTGCAGCCGGAGTCCTACGCCAAGGACGGCCCCGATGTGTTCGAGTCCTCCAAGACCTGCCGGCCGTGCCACACCAAAATCTATCAGGAGTTCATGACCACCAAGCACGCCCAGGCCTGGCAGGTGCTCGAGAAGGTTCGGCGGACCGAGGATCGCCAGTGCTGGAGTTGCCATGCCATGGGCTTCCGCCGCAAGACGGGATTCAAGAGCATCAAGGAGACGCCCGACCTGGCCAACATCTCTTGCCAGTCGTGCCACCCGGTGACGCACGATCACAAGGATCGGGGCATCAAGGTCGACTTGGATTTCGCCCTCAACCAGAGAGCCTGCGAGCGGTGCCACAACTCGGTGAGAAGCCCCGACTTCAATTACTGGGAGGCCGTCGACAAGGTGGACCATCACGATGTGAAGGAAAAATCGAACCAGCCGCCGCCGGACTACAAGCACTGGCGGGCGGTGCCGCCGGTCAAGACCCCGGCGACAAAGAACTGAATAGCCAGAGCGGATTTCAGTTTTGCCTAATAATACAACGTGACTTCCTTCGTCGGGGCCGGATAACTTTCTTGCCCTGTGCCCGCGGCCGGCCATCCTCGGCGTTCTTCTACTCTTGGCTGTCTCCGCGCCTGTTCCGCCGTGGAGGTTCGCCGCCTGGTTCGCGGTCGCGCCCTCTGCCGCGCATCCGATGCCCCATGTTGGCCTGGGCCGCCTCCATGGCCAGTTTCATCTGCTCTGGTTTGAGAATCTTGGCCAGCCTGGCGACAAACTCACGGCTGTGCCTCTCCATCCTGGCCCTGTGTTCGAGTCGTTTCTTCTGGGCTTCCTTGTAGACCTTGCGGATCTCTTCCTGCGACGCTCCGTCGTCGCGCATCTTGCGGGTCTTCTCGCGAAGGGCCCGGAAGTCCGGAGGCCGGCCTTCACCCTCTTGGGGCTTATACTCCTCGGCCAGAGCCTTGATCTTCTTCTGCTGCTCCTCGGTCAGCCCCATCTCTTCGTCCTTCTCCCGGATAACCTGAAGCAGCACCCGAATCCTCGGCACGGGTCTCTGCAACTCCTCGAGTTTCTTCTTCTGCTCGCCGGTGAGCACCTCCTTGACGCTCTCGACGTACTCTTTGGCCGTCTCGGCCCCGGCAGTCCGCAACTGCCTGAACTCCTGCCGCAACTCGGCCAGCTTCTCCTTGTCTCCGGCCTCGCGAGCCTCTTCCTGTTTCTCCCTCAACTCCTTGACTTTCTCCGCCGTCTCCTTGCGCTGCTCGGCTACTTTCTTCTTGTAGTCTTTGCTCAGCTGGTCGATCTTCTTCTTCTGCTCGTCGGTCAGATCCAGTTTGGCCAGGGTCTGGCGGAACCGGGCCATGCTGAACCGCGGCCGCCGCGGGCCCACCTGGTCACCGAAGGTCCGCTTGCGCTCGTCTTTGGGCCGCTCATCCTGAGCCGGCGCCGGGGCGGCCACCACCAATAGTGCCAACATCACCATGGCCGACAATATGATCAGACGTTTCATGCGAGGCCCCTTTCCGTAACACAGTCCCGAAGTGTCTGTTGGCCTGCTTGCAGGCAGACATGCCCCAAGCGGTACAACATCTGAAACGGTCGGCCGCCACGGTTATTTCGAGAAAACCGCCGCCGACTGCGTCCGACCCCACGGGGATATCCCCCAACCGTTTTCCTTTGGCCGGGATGCCCTTTCAGCGTATTATCGTGCCCGGGGTCATACTTTCCGGGAATGACACAATGCAGATTCGTATCCTGATAGGCGTCCTGTTGTCGCTGGTCGTCGCCCTCGACGGCCGGCCGCCGGCTGACGGGTTGACCGGCCTGGCCGGCCTGACCTGGCTGGGCTGGGCGATTGCCGTTGTCATCGCCGTGGGAGCCGCACTTCGCGGCGGACTGGCCATCCTGGTGCGACGCGGCGTCGATCCACAACGGCTCTTCTCCTGGCATCAGCGGGCCGTCGGACTGTACGGCCTGCTGGCCCTGGCCCTCTATGCCGCCCTGCTCTACCTGGCCCATTGGCCGCAGACGGTTCGGCAGTTCCTGCCGCCGTGGATGGGAGGCGACTTCTGGTTGCCGCAACGGCTGCTCATTCTCCTGCCGCTGCTGCTGCTGGTCCTGGTCACCTGGTGTGCCGGTCTGACCATGACCCGAGCGGTGCGCCGGGCCCTGAGTGGGGCCGATCTGCCGACCACCGGGGCCCGTCTCCGGCTGGGATCCTACCTGCTGTTTCAGACCCGCCTGCAGATGCTGGTCTTCCTGGCGCCCTATGTCTTCGTGCTGGGCCTTCACGACCTCGTTGTGCTGGTCGGCGCCGGCCGGCTCGATCCCGCCAGCGGGGACCTGGTCGTCCTGCCGGCGGTCATCGCCGTCTACGTGCTCAGCCCACTCATGCTGCGGCTGGTCTGGAGCACCGAACGATTGCCCGACGGGCCTTTGCGACAGCGGCTCCTTCGGGCGGCCGAGCGCACGAGCGTTTACGTCCGCGACATCATCCTCTGGCGGACCAACGGGCTGATGGTTAACGCCTGTGTCAGCGGGCTGGGTTGGCCGCTGCGCTACGTCTTCCTGACCGACACGCTGGTCGACGGGCTTCAGCCGGCCCAGGCCGAAGCGGTCTTCTGCCACGAACTCGGCCACGCGAAGTTCCGTCACATTCCTTTCTTCTTTCTGGTTGCTCTTGGCGGGGTTATGGGCCTGTCGCTCCTGGTGCCCGTACTGCAGTGGCTGGGCATCTCCGAGCAGTTCGCCATGGGCGGCGGCGTGGCCTTCCTGCTGGTCTACTGGGGCGGCTTCTTCGGCTTCCTGTCGCGCCGCTTCGAGCGGCAAAGCGATCTGTTCGCCGCCCGCATGGTCGACTGTCCCGGCGATCGGGACGCCCACGCCTGCGCCGAGCACCGGCCGGGCCAGCCGCCGCAGCCGGACCTGGTCTGTGCCAACAAGGCCTGGGCCTTTTCCTCGGCCTTGCAGGAAATTGCCCTGCTCAACGGCACCGCTCTGGCCTCCGGCAGTTGGCGCCACTTCGGGGTCGGTCGCCGCGTGCAGTTCATTGCCGAAACAGTCGGCCGTCCGGACCTGGTCCGCCGCTACGACCATCGGCTGCGCGTTTTCAAGTGGCTTTTCGTGCTGGGACTCCTCACCCTGGCGGCCATCATCCTGATGTTGACCGTGACGAAAGTCATGTAGGGTGGCTGCTTGCAGCCACGCGGACAGATCACTCGCCTTCAACGTCCGGTCCGGTTACCGTCTGCGGCTGAAAGGCGCCCCAGTCCGGCGGGTAAATGCCGAGCCGCACACAACGATGAAACGTCGACCACGGCCAGTCGCCAACGCGGTCCACGAGTCCGTGTTTGACCGGGTTCCAGTGGATGTAATCCACGTGCCGCTCCAGATCGTCTTCGTCGCGAACCCCGTGCTCCCAAAACCGCGGTTGCCAAAGGCCATGTTGGTGACGCCGGCGACGCGATGCATTGGGGTGGGGTATGTCGATGCCGCGACCGCGCAACGACCGGGTCACGCGGGTCTTGATCAGCCGCCAACGGGTTGAAAAATCGTCGTCGCCTGGCGGCAATTCCCAGATAGTATGCAGGTGGTTGGGCAGCAGCACCTGGGCGAGGATGCGGAACGGTCGCTCGCGGCGCGTGTCGAGGATGGCTCGTCGCAGCAAGGGCCGCACCCCGGACGTAGTCAGCAGGGGCCGTCTCTGGAAGGCGACGGCCGTGAAAAAGAAGGTGCCGCCCGGCACCGCTGCCCGTCGATAGTTACTCATAGTGTGATCGTAACAATGAATCCGCGTGGCTGCAAGCAGCCACCCTTCTTCCTAGCCGTGGCACCCTGCGCAGCTGGAGCGCGAGCAGGTTCCACAGCCGCCACCGTCGCCACCGTCGCCGGACGAGCCGCCGGTGGCGAAGGTGCTGAACTTCTTGTGAACGTTCTTCGATCCGCACTTGCTGCAATGCGGGCCTCGGCACTCATTGATGCTGCGATACAGCTCCTCGAAATCCGTGCCGCAGTCGTCACATTGGAACTCGTAGATCGGCATTTCTGGTCACTCACTTCACAAGCCGCTCGGCCAGGGCGGCCACCTTGTCCAGCATCCTCTCGACCCACTCGGCGTCGGCCGACTCGCCGATGGTCCGGTAAATGGGCTCGGTGTTGCTTCCTCGCACGTGGACCCAGCCTTGGGGCCAGTCGAGCCGCACACCGTCCTGGGTATCGATCCTGGCCTCGGCGAACTCCCCGGGCAGGGCGGCCAGGAGCTTGTCGATGGCCGGCCGCGGGGCCTCGTTCTTCCGTTTTATCATCGTGTAGGCCGGAAGCTCGGCGGCAATTGCGCTCAGTGGTTTGCCGTCGGTGGCCAGAAGCTCCAGCACCAGGGTGATGCCGGCCAGGGAATTGCGGATCGGGCAAATCCGCGGGTCGATGACCCCGCCGTTGCCTTCGCCGCCGATGACGCAGCCTTCGGCCACCATGCGGTCGGCCACGTGGACCTCGCCGACCGGCGTGCGGTGACAAACGCTTCCCCAGCGGGCGGCAAGGTCGTCGATCATGCGACTGGTCGAGAGGTTGGCCGCCACCGGGCCGGCCTGCTGACCGAGGCGGTACATCGTCGCCAGGGCCAGGGTATACTCTTCGCCGAGGAAGCGTCCCCGCTCGTCGATCAGGGCCAGGCGGTCGGCGTCGGGGTCCTGGACAAGGCCGATGTCGGCGCCGGCTGATTTGACTGCCTGGCAGACGGTGGACAGGTTCTCGATGATCGGCTCGGGCGGATGATCGAACAGGCCGTCGGGCTGGCCGCCCAGGAGGGTGACCTGGCAGCCCAGTTCCGAGAGCAGTTGCGGCGTGACGATGGCCCCGGCCCCGTGGCAGGAGTCCAGCACCACCTTCAGCTTGGCTTTGGCGATGGCCTCGCGGTCGACCGTCGCCAGCAGGCGGGCCATGTGCCGGGTGTGGACCGTCTGGTCATGAACCAGCGGCTTGAAGCCGTCGCTGTCGACGTAGGCGAAGCGGCCCGACTGCCGGATTTTCTTGAGCTGCAAGCCCTGCTCGGCCGCCAGGTCAATGCCGTCGCGGCGGAAGAACTTGATGCCGTTCCACGGCTTGGGATTGTGGCTGGCCGTGACCATGACGCCGCCGTCGGCGCCCAGTTCATCGATCATGACCGTCAGGCCGGGAGTGGTGGCGATGCCCAGGTCGACGACCTCGCAGCCGGTGAACAGGAGGCCGGAGGTCATGGCTGCGACGATGGCCCGCCCGCTGGTGCGCGGATCGCGCCCTAAGATGATTCGCCCGCCCTCGACGAGCGTTCCGAAGGCGGCGGCAAACCGCGTGGCCACCTCGGGCGTCATCGTCTGGCCGACAATTCCGCGAATGCCGCTGACGCTGACCATCAGTTCCGCCACAGGTGATTCCTTGTTCTGCAAAAGAGTATTCCGGACCGCACTATTTTCGCACAGGGCGAGCACAAGGTCAAGCCGCGTTCGCACAGTGTCACAGCAAGGTCGGAGTTTGACCACCTATATTGGCTACATCAAGCCCACCCCAGACCCACCACAAGCCCACATTGGCCTTGAAGTGTGCCCTGGCGGGCGGTAAAACATCATTGCCTTCCACTGGAGAATCGCCGGCCGGCGCTGCGGTAGTGCGGCCGGATTCGCTCCCGCGGCGAAGGCCGGAGGGTAATACCGATGGCAGAGAAAAACGAGTACTACCATTGCGAAATCTGTGACATGGTCGTCAAAGTTCTTCAGGGCGGCGGAGGCACACTGGTCTGCTGCGGGCAGGACATGACCGCCATCTCCGAGGAGCAGGCCCGCGAAATGTCGCAGGACTGACCTCGGGCGGCGAAATGGAGACCGCGCGATGAGCAGCGACAGTCTGCAGCGGGTGCGCATCGGCATCGTCGGGGCAGGGGGCATCGTTCGCCACCGCCATCTGCCGGGCCTGAAGAAAATCCCCGGCGTCGAGGTAGTCGCGGTGGTCAACCGCAGCGAGGAGTCCGGCCGCCGGGTGGCCGAGGAGTGGGGGAATCCCCGATGTTCGGACTGACTGGCGCCGCCTGGTCTCGCGCGACGATCTGGACGCCGTGCTGATCGGCACTTGGCCGTATATGCACTGCGAGGCCAACCGCTGCAACACTGCTTCATGAACTACATTCCGCGGATGGTCCAGGCGGGGCTGGAGATGTACGACGTTTTGCCGCTCATTGCCCCGCGGCCGGTGATGATGGTTAACCCGACCTCGAGCAGCGAAGACCCGCTGGCCGAGACGACCAAACTGTACGACAAGAGCAAGTGGGCCTGGGACCAGGCCGGCCGGGGCGAGGCCTTCACCCTGGAAGTCTTCGAAGGCGCCCACGAGTTCCCGGCGGCAATGCGCCAAAAGGCCCTCGACTTCTTCCGCACGTGGTTGTGACCTGTCGGTTGCCCTGGTCCGGCAATTAGCGGCAAATGGCGCGGCCACATTTGACGCTGCTGGAAGAATTACCTGAGGCGAGTCTTGTAAATCCGGGCCGGGCGGGTACAATCTGGAGCCCGTGGCGGGCCTCTGCGTGATGTTGTTGAGGTGGCGCAAAGGACCACGTGCCGAATGAATTGGGATCGAAAAGGAGACACAAGGTGACTGACCAGGTACCCCCAAGCGTAATCGAAGACCTCGCCAATACCGGTGGCGGCCTTGAAATCTGGTGGGACTCCAGCCCGCTGATTTTCAAGCCCTGGGTCGAGGAAGTGGTCGGCCAGGCCTGCGGATGCTCTAAAGAACAGCTTCGCACACAACTCCAGCGGCTGTACCGCGAGGACTGCCCCGAGCAGAGCGTCTTCGTCGGCTGCACCACCAACCCGCCGCTGTCGTGGCAGGCCATTCAGAAGGATCGGCCCCGCTGGGACGCCTGGGTCAAGGCCGAGCACAAGGCCAACCCCGACATGAACCAGGCCGAACTTT
Source organism: Anaerolineaceae bacterium (assembly GCA_011682595.1). Next base: position 1,629 of record JAACEH010000032.1, on the reverse strand, counting down.
TCTGGCACACCTACCGGGCCGTGATCAAGGCCGGGGCCCAGGCCTTCCACCCGGTGTTCGAGAAGTCCAACTACAAGCTCGGCTACATCAGCGGCCAGGTCGATCCGCGCATCCTGACCGACACCGAGACGATGGTCGCCCAGGGTGTGGCCCTGAACGAGGAATTCGACAACGTGATGATCAAGATGCCCGGCACCAAAGAGGGCGTCGAAGGCATCGAGGAACTGACCGCCCGGGGCATTCCGACCAACGCCACGCTGACCTTCGCCCTGAGCCAGTTGACCGCCGTCCCCCAAGCCGTTCTCCGTGGCCTGAAGCGGGCCCGGGAGAACAACGTCGATCTGTCGAAGTGGCGGAGCGTGGTCACCATGATGCTCGGCCGCCTGGAAGATCACCCCATCTTTGAAGCCCAGTGCAAGGAAGCGGGCATCGACTTGACCGTCGAGAAGAAGCGTCTGGCGGGCCTGGCCGTGTTCAAGAAGGCGGTCCGGCTGTTCAAGGAGCGCGGTTACGAGAGCAAGATGCTGGCCGCCTCGATGCGTCTGGGCCCGACGATCGACGGCCGCGAGAAGGTCTGGCACCTGGAACACCTGGCCGGCGGCAATGTCGTCCTGACGGTCTTCCCGAACGTCTTCGAGGGTCTGCTGGCCGGTTATGACGCCGGTGAGCTTAAGCCCCACATCGACGACACCGTGCCGCAGGAGGTAATAGACGAATTGTTCAAGACCGAATACTTCCGCCAGGCCTACGAGGAAGACGGCCTGAAGCCCGAGGAGTGGATCAGCTATCCGCCGGTCGTGGCCACCGGCACGCAGTTCGCCAACGCGACCGACGAGATGGAAGCCTACGTCGGCGAGATGATGAAAGGCTGAGACAACAGTCCGAGATGCCGGTTCCGCGGCGCTGCGACCCGAGGAGGTTGCGGCGTCGCGTTTTTTTGCGCACCTTGGTTTCCGGTACCGCTTTTGCCTCTTGAGTTTTGGTGCCGATGCGGGTAACTTTCTGAATGAAGGGCGGGAGTGCCCGCTGGAGGCAAATCCGGGAACCTGTATGGTGAAGGGGAGACCGACCATGGCCATCGAAAAACACAAGTTGCCGGTCGACGGCGTGTGGCGCAAGTGTCCGCAGTGCGACAGTGACGGCGGATGGCATGTCTTCTTCAAGAAGTCCGTCGAGCCCAGGTCGCTGCACATGATCCTGCAGTGCCCCAGCTGCAAGTCGCAGGTTGACCTGGGACTGCACGTCCAGATGGCACACTGACGACGCAACTTGTGCTAGAATGACTGCGGCGGCGCATGGACCGCACATATTCTGTTGTCCTGTTCGCCGGACCCGAAATGCCGAGGCACACATGGCCGACAAAGCGGGAACAGATATGGGCATCACCGGCCGGCTGACCCGCGGGCAGTTGTTGGAGTTGTACCGCAGAATGCAACTGATCCGCCGTTTCGAAGAAAAGACGGCCGAGATGTACCAGCGGGGGAAGATCTCCGGGTTCTGTCACCTCTATATCGGCGAGGAAGCCGTCGCCGTCGGGGCCTGCCAGGTCCTGACCGAGAAGGACTACCTCATCGGGGCCTATCGCGACCACGGCTACGCACTGGCCCGCGGCCTGGAGCCGAAGCGGGT
>JAACEH010000280.1 GCA_011682595.1 Anaerolineaceae bacterium | reverse complement strand
GGGTATTCCAGGGCCCGGATCAACGGGCTGCCTTCGTCGGAGCCGCTGGTCGCCCCGAGGTAACCTTCGTTGACCACTTCGGTCAGGGCGGCGATGGCCTGGTTGGCCACCTCGACGCGGTTGTCTCGCAGTGCCCGGGCCAGGACCTGGTTCAGGTACTGCTGGCCCGCCGAACGAAGGAAGAACTCGGTGGTCGGCATGTCCGGCGGAGCCCAGGGGTTCTTGCCCCGGCCGGCCAGCTCGAAATTCATCTGGGCCTGGGCGCTCAGCCACAGGGCCACCAGTTCGGGCGAATCCGCCGCCGCCCGCAGGCCGAGCCGGCAACACCGGGCGGCCAGAATCTCATTGACCACGCCGGTCGGCGCCGGGCGATAGGTCAGCCCCGCGCCCTTGATCCAACCCCACACGTCGGTCGTCCGGCGCTTGGGATCGGTGATGACGGTGATCTTGTCGTAATAGAAAGCCTCAGCCAGCTCGAAGTAGAGTTGCCCGGCGGAGGTCTCCCGGGCCTTGGCCCCGGCGATGGCGTTGATGGCCGCCCCGGCCGCCGACTTCACGTTGTCCGCCTCGTTGGGGGACTCGACAATCGCCTTCAGGGCCGGCAGGGCCAGCTTGTAGCCCAGGCGGCTCAGCAGGGCGATGATCTTCATCTTCAGCTTCGCATCCGGCGTCTCCAGGGCGACCACCAGCGGGTAGACCACCGGGCGATCGATTTCCTCGAGCGCCCGCAGAATGTCGTCGTGGAGTCTGGCCAGCTTGTCGTCGGCCAGCAGGGCCAGAGCCGTCGGCACGACGTACTCGCCCGACAGTTGCAGCTTCATGCGGTTGATCTGGTAGGACCGTTCGTTCTTGTCCAGGGCCAGCAGGGCGGTCTTGATGCGGTCCAGGTCTTTCCTCTTGATGAGGATGCCCTCGTCGGTCTTCGAGAGCAGGCGGTTAGCGGCTGCGGCCAGGCCCGCCTCCTCGGAGGCGGCCATCTGGGCGATCAGCACATAGCCGACTTCCCGCTGCTCAACCAGGCTCAGAAGGACCGTCGGTTCGGGATTGGCGGCCAGGACGGCTTCGGCAAAATCCTTGGCCAGGTCGAACTTGGCGATCTTGTAATAGTGGACCATCTGCTGGAACTTTTCCTGCAGCTCAGCACTGACCTGGGCCACCGGCAACCCCATTACGCCGCGGCCCTCGCTGTCGACATTGACCACCGGTCCGTTCCCGGCCGCTGCTTCCTGGGCAAGGGCCACCCCAGGCACCACCACCCAAGCCAACACCGCCCCAGCCACCACCCAAGCCACCCAAGCCATCCGCGTCCGGGTCGCCAGCACCATGGATATCTCCTTTTTTGTTCTGGAAGCAGTCAGTAGTCGGTGTCCGAAATCGGCGTGCGTTCTCTTGCCCTGCACGGACGCCAACGAACCCCGCGCATCCCTAACCCCAGCTTAAACAAGCTGTTGGAAAGGACGATTATAGGGTGTCGAAAAGGGGTGTCAACAAAAAACAGGCCGCCGCTGAGCCACCGGCGAGCCCTCCTTTACCACGGGATTCTTTTCTGTGAACCTCCTCTGCCGGCGGTTGCTTTTGACGGTGCGCGTGTATAGAATCCCCGGGTTCACGTAGTCCGAGGAAACCTTGAGATGCAGACCGGACTTTCACCGGCAGTCGTTCTGAAGCGGTCGCTTGCCGTCCGGCCGGCCTTCGAGCAACTGCTGGCCCGGCTGGCCGAGCGGCGACTGCCCGCCGTGCTGGATTCCTGCGGCCCCTGCGGCCCGCTGGCCCGCTTCAGCATCTGGGCCTTCGACCCCTTTGCCCGCCTGACCCACACCGGCGGTCGCAGCACGCTCATCGACTCTTCGGGCGCGGCTCACCGCGTGGCCGACAATCCGTTCGAGGCCCTCCGCCAACAACTGGCCCGCTTCCGCCTGCCGCCGGCCGAGGAGGACGTGCCGCTGCGGGCCGGGGCCATCGGGCTGCTGGGCTACGAACTGGGCCGCTACATCGAGCGGCTGCCGGCTACGGTCGCCCCCGACATATCGTTGCCGCAAATGCACTGGGGATTCTACGACTCGGTCCTGGTGGTCGATCACCGCGACGGCCGGGCGACCGCCTGGGCGACCGACCTCGGCGGACGCCGGCCCGAAGAACTGCTCGACTGCTGGGAGGCCCTGATCGATGAAGCGGGGCAGGAATCCTTGGCGCCCGCCGCCGCGCAGTCCGTAGGGGCGCGGCATGCCGTGCCCGCCGAGGGCCGAAAAGCCCGGAAACTCGAAACCGCTCTTGACCAACTGGCCTGCAACTTCACACCCCGGGCCTACCGCTGTGCCGTGGCCCGGGCCATCGAGTACATTGCCGCCGGCGACATCTTCCAGGTGAACCTGTCGCAGCGCTTCACCGCCCCATTGCTCTGTGAGCCCGCGGAACTCTACATGAGGCTTCGCCGCGCGAACCCCGCCCCGTTTGCCGCCTACATTGCCGCCGACAATTGGGCGGTCCTCTCCAGCTCACCGGAACGGTTCTTAAGGGTCGTTGACCGACGGGTTGAAACCCGGCCCATCAAGGGCACCCGTCCCCGCCGCCGGGTCGAGCCGGGACAACCGCCACAGGAGGTCGAGTCCTTCAACGCCCGCAGCCGGGCGGCCCTGCTGGCCAGCGAGAAGGAGGCTGCCGAGTTGGCCATGATCGTCGACCTGGAGCGAAACGACCTGGGGCGGGTCTGCGATTACGGATCGGTCCGGGTGGCCGAGCAGCGGGCCGTCGAGCCTTACGCCCCGTCGCCCAGGTCGAGGGCCGACTGCACGAGCGCTACGACCTGGTCGGCCTGCTGACGGCGACCTTCCCCGGCGGCTCGATCACCGGGGCCCCCAAGGTCCGGGCCATGGAGATCATCGACCAGCTTGAGCCGACCGCCCGCAGCGTCTACACCGGCAGCATCGGTTACATCGGATTCGACGGACGGATGGACCTGAACATTGCTATTCGCACCCTGCTGGTCGACGGCGACCGCGTGCACCTGCAGGTCGGCGGCGGCATCGTGGCCGACTCGACGCCCCAGGGCGAGTACGAGGAGACCCTGGCCAAGGGATTTTCGGTGCTGCAGGCCCTCGGCGTAAGAATCGACCCGACGACCTGAAGCGTCGCCTTGCCGTAACCAGTGGATTATGCCACCCATTTACTTTTCGGGAGTCAAACCAGAATGACCGAAGTTTTCCTGAACGGCGAGTTCACCGACCTCGACCAGGCCCGCTTGCCGGCGGCCGACGCCGGGCTGCTGCTGGGGGCCGGACTATTCGAAACCCTGCGGGCCTACGACCGCTTCGTCTTCCGGTTGGACGATCACCTGGACCGCCTGCTGGCCTCGGCCAAGCTTTTGGAGATTCCCGTGGCCATGTCGCGCGACCGGATAGCTGACGCCCTGGCCGAAACGATCGACCGCAACGGTCTGGACGACGCCCGCTGCCGCATTACCGTGACCCGCGGCCCTCTGCCCGGCGGCGGGGCCGCCGACCGGCAGGGGCAGCCGACCTGCCTGATCACCGCCGGGGCGATGACGCCTTACGCCGACGAGCTGTACGCCAGGGGCATGACCGTCACCGTCAGCGAGGCCCGGATCGAGCCCAGCGACCCGACCGCCGGCCACAAGACGACCGCCTACATGGCCAACCTGCTCGTTCTCCGCGACGCCCACGCCCGCGGCGCCCAGGAAGCCCTGCGACTCAGCAGCCGCGGCAACCTGGCCGAGGGGGCCATCAGCAACGTCTTCATCGTACGCCGGGGCCGGCTCGTAACGCCGCCGCTGGAGGACGGCTGCCTGCCGGGGGTCACCCGAAAGGTGGTCCTGGAACTGGCCGCCGAGGAAGGCCTCGAGACGGCCCAGGAGTCGACCCCCGGCCCCGAGGTGCTGAAGGTCGAAGAGATGTTCCTGACCAACTCGATCATGGAGGTCATGCCCGTCTGCCGCATCGAGCGCCACGCCGTGGCCGACGAGCAAGTCGGCCCCGTGACAGCCCGGCTGATGGAACTCTACAGGGAGCAGGTCGGGCGGGAAAGGGAAGCTGCACCACGATAGCCGTCCCCCATGCGACCGGCGGCGCGGTTATCTTGTGAGAGGTGCGCCATGCGCTGCACATTGCTTGCTGCTGTCTTGGTATGTTGCACGCTGCCGGCCGGACAGGCCCGGGCCGGGGACCCGGCGGCCACGGTGCGCAAGGACCACCCGAGGATCTTCGTCACTGCCGAGGGCCTGGCTTCGCTGCGCAAAAGGTGCCGAACCCTGGGCCGCGAGGACTTTCAGAGGATGCTCAGCGCGGGGTGGATCATGGGCAAGAAACCCGGCGCCGGCTGGAGCGACGTCAGCAACATGCCGATGCCGGCCTTTCTCTATCTGGTCACCGGCCAGGCCGAGTACCTCGACAAGACGAAGGAGTTTCTCGACGCCCTTGAGGCCCGGATGCCCAGGGACCAGTACCTGACGCCGGCCGCCCTGCGCGCCGCGGCCATGTGCTACGACTGGATTTTCACCGGCCTGACGCCCCGGGAGAGATCGCGCTACGGGAAACTTCTGGTGGGCCTGGCCCGCCATTGCCAGTCGATGTGGCGGCACTCGGACTTCAACAACCATTTTCTCCTGGAGCGGGTCGTCGTCCTGTATGCCGGGGTGGCCCTGATCCATGATGGCCCGGACCAGGCGGCCGCCCGGGAGTTCCTGGCCGAGGGGGCCCGCATGCTTCGCCGGCAGGCCCTTCCCGCGGCCGAGGAGATCGCCGGTCGCGACGATCCCCGCGCCCAGAAGGTCGGCCGCCGGCCCACCGCAGGGGCCGGCGGCCAAGCCGAGGGCTTCAGTTACAACGACTGGGGCTACGCCCAGCCGCTGGCTCACCTGGTCGAGATGTGGCGGACGGCCACCGGCCAGGACCTGTTCGAGGGCTCGACCTTCCTTCGCAGCCAGGCCCGCTGGCACCTCTACTGCCTGCGGCCCGACACCCGCACCTTCGCCCGCAACGAAGACTGCCCCAGCAGCCACGCCCCCGGGGCCAACCTCAAGAACTTCATGCACCTGCTGGCCGCCCGGTACCAGGACCCCTTCGCCGAGGGGCTGGCCCGGTCGATCAAACGCAAGTACGCCCAGACCGCCTGGCGCGATCTGCTGTGGCGGGACTACCGCCTGAAAGCCAGGCGCCCCGACGACTGGCCGCTGTCGTTCCACTTCAACAAGCTGGGGCAGGTGGTCTTTCGCTCGGGCTGGGGCGGGGCCGACGACACCTTCGCGACCTTTCAGTGCGGCCCCTTCTACGCGGGGCACCAGCACCTGGACAACAACGCCTTCGTCATTCACAAGGGCGGGTCGCTGGCCATCGATTCGGGTGTCAACGACTACTCGTCGCACCGGGCCAACTACTACGCCCGCACCATCGCTCACAACACGGTCTGCGTGTTCGACCCGGCCGAGCGGTTCTCGTCGCGCGTCTGGCCGGGCGGCAAGAACGACGGCGGCGGCTCGAACGACGGCGGGCAACTGCGGGTCGGGGCCATCGACCGCGTCGGCAAGTTCCGGCCCGGCTGCCCGCAGGACACCGGCCGCATCGTCGCCTACCATTGCGGCAAGTATTTTTCCTATGCCGCGGGGGACGCCTCGCGAAGCTATTCCCGCAAGAAGCTGAAACTGTTCGTCCGCCAGATGGTTCACCTGCGACCGGACGTGTTCGTGATCTTCGACCGCCTTGTTTCGAGCAAGGCCGAGTTCGCCAAGACCTGGTTGCTCCACACCATCAATCAGCCACAGATCGACGGCCGCCGCTTCACCGTCCTCGACGGTCGCGGTCAACTGCTCGGGCAGAC
>JAACEH010000031.1 GCA_011682595.1 Anaerolineaceae bacterium | reverse complement strand
TCATGAACAAGCTGAAGTACAAGGGCGACTGGAACCGCCATCGCCGCGACGTGGCCCTGATTGCCCGCGAGACCGGCCGCCGGCTGGAGCGGACGTTCCGCTGGCAGGTGCTCGACATCGTCTCGCAGACCAAGCAATGGCACGACTCGCCGCTGCTCTACATGAGCGGCGAAAAGGAGCTGAGCCTGTCGGACCAGGAGAAGAAGAAGCTGCGGCAGTTCTGCTCCGAGGGCGGCACGCTGCTGATCGAGGCCAATTGCGGCAACAGCCCGTTTTACAAGAAAGCCCGGGAACTGATCGCGGAAGTGTGGCCCGAGTGGCCGCTTAAGAAGCTCCAAAGCGATCATCCGATCTACAACTGCCAGTTGCCGATCGGGGCCAAGGGGTTGCTCGAAGGCGTCGATGACGGCGTGCGAACCTTCGTGCTGCTCACCGACAAGGACCTCTCCTGTGCCTGGCAGATGCGGCAGGTGGCCAAGCAGAAGCCGCTGTTCGACCTGGCGGTCAACCTGTATGCCTACGCGACGGACAAGGCGCCGCCTCCGGCCAAGCTGGAGGACATCGAGGCCCGCATCCTGGCCAAGCAGAAGATGATGGAGGAGTACGAGAAAAAGGTAGCCAAGGAGAAAGAGGCGGCCAAGAGAGAAAAACGCCCGAGACGCAAGATCGTTAAGCCCTGGAAGAAGCGGAAAGAAAAGATCACCATCAAGAAGGTCAAAACCGGCGGCAAGCAGTTGGTCAACCTTCAGGCCCTGGCCCACAAGGGCGACTACCAGATCGGTCTTCATTACCAGATGCTGGGACTGATCATCGGCGAGTTTCAGAAGACGGCCGGCGTGACGATCGCCATGGGCGAAGCGGCCCCGGCCGACGAGATCGACGTGGGCATGCCGGACGTGCTGCTGGTTCGCGGCGACTCTCCGATGCAACTGAGCGACGAGGAGAAGACCTACCTGGCCGACTACATGACCGGCGGCGGGTTCGTCATTGCCGAGGCGGCCATGGGCCGCAAGCCCTTCGACGAGGATTTTCGCCGGTTCATCGAGCAGAGCAAGGGGTTGAAACTGGTGGCTATGGAGGCCGACGATCCGTTCTTCAAGGGCGAACTCGAGAAGCCGCTGAAGGGCTTGAAGGTGGACAAGCCGCGCTTCAGCCGGGCCGTCCGCGAAGAGTTGCCGGGACAGAAGACGCCCCTGGTGTTCCGCATCAAGGCCGGCGACAAGACGGTCGGCTATTACAGCCCGCTTGACCTGACCTACAGCGCCTCGGGTTACGGGGCGTACAACCTGCGCGGCTACGACAAGGCGACGGCGGTCAAGCTGCTGGTCAACATGCTGCTGATGACCACGCGGGGCTGACTTCCGCCGGTCGCCGTGGCCCGGGACAAGCCTTTGGCCGTGACGCGACGAGTTTGCGTTTTTCCGCTGATCTGAACCCATCGGGCCACCGTGCGACCTGTCCGGCCGAATTCGAATGGCGGTTGTTGTGCCGGAGAGGAACCGACTCGCCGGCCCCCAGCGCCCTTGTTCCCGCCAATCGCCGCGAACTGAAAGGGCTGCACCATGAGAACCATGGCGACGCTTTTGCTGGCCGCGCTAGTGGCCGCTCAGGCCTCAGCCCAGGCGCCGCGGACAGCCAAGACCAACCAGGCCCGGCGGATCGAGGAGGCTATCACCAGGGAGGCCAACTACCTGCTCAGCCTGCAGCAACCGAACGGGCGGTTCATCAAGGCAGACGACGGGACGGCCGACCCCGGGAACCGCAACTATGGCGGCAAGGACGCCGTGGCCATGCTGGGCCTGGCCTATGCCGGCCGGAGCCTGAAGGACGATCGCATCGCCCGCGGCTTCGACGCCCTGCTGAGCCTGAAGCTCGACGCCACCTACCCCGTGGCCTTGCGGGTCATGGTTATCACACACTACCTGGACTCGCTCGACGAAGCCCGCAAGAAGCGCAGCCAATACATCCTCGAACAGGACCTGACCTGGCTGGCCGGGGCCCAGAACGCCATGGGCGCCTGGGGCTACCGGTTTCAGGACGGCCGGCGCGGAAGGTTGTGGGATTTTTGCAACTCGGCGACGGCTATCCGGGCCCTGGGCGAAGCCTGCGCCGCGGGGATCCGCATCAAGAAGACCCCCTTTCAGAAACTCCAGGCCTTCTACATCGAACGGCAGAACTCCGACGGGGGATGGGACTACGGCCGGGGGTCGGGTTATGGGCAGGCGCCCAACCGCTCCTACGGGACGATGAGCGCCGCGGCAACTGCCGCCATGCTGGAGATGCGATGGTTGTTCGAACCGTCGATCGGCTGTCCGTGCAGCAGCAGTAAGCCGAAACGCAGCGCCAAGGCGGTCAACCAGGCCATCGAGCGCGGGCTGCGGTGGATCGGCCGGAACTTCGAGGCCGCCAGAAACCCCCACTCCCGCAACGGCACTTGGCGGCGCTACTGGCTCTACTGTGTCGCCCGGGCGGGGCGGGCCAGCGGGTACAAGTATTTCGGGACACACGACTGGTATCGCGAGGGCGCCTCGTCGATCATCAACAGCAACCGCGACGGCGCCCGCACCAGCGACATGGCCATGAGCGAAGCCGCCTACGGAATCGGCTTCCTGAGCATGTGCCGCGAGCCGCTGCTGGTCAGCAAGCTGAAGTTCCCCGGCAAGTGGAACAGTCACCCCACGGACATGGCCCACCTGACCGAGTACATGGCCGGGAAAATCGGGCAGGCCCTTCGCTGGCAGGTGCTCGAACCGGGGGCCAAGGACAGCGAGTTGCAGGAGGCGCCGCTCCTGTTTGTCGGCGTCGAAGACGAGTTGCGATTGACCAACGACGAGAAGGGCAAACTTCGGCGCTTCACCGACAACGGCGGAACGATCTTCCTGGAAGCCGTCTGTGGCAGCCGCAAGGCGGCCCTCTCGATCGAGCGGCTCTGCCGGGAGGTCTGGCCCGAGTGGAAACTCGACATGTTGAGCCGCCGGCACGACCTGTGGCGATGCGGCCCGGAACTGGTGGGCCGACTGCCGCGAATTGACGGCATCGACGACGGTGTACGGACCGCCGTGTTCTATGCGCCGCGAGGCATCTCCTGTGCCTTTCTTCCGCAAATGGCGAAGAAGAACCACCTGCCCCTCGAGGCCATGCGGAACCTCGCCGTCTACGCGACCGACCGCGAGCCGCTGCTGCCGCGGTACGAGGTCAAGGTGGACCTGTTCCCCGAGAAGTACGGCAAGAGGAAGATTAAGGCCGGGTCGAAGAAGGCGATCACCCTGGCCCGGATCAATTACGGCGAACGGTCCCGCAGCGGCAGCAACTACGGGCCGTGGGCCAAGCTCTCGGCCGACCTGCAGAAGCGGGCCGGGCTGACCGTCGCGGAGATCGAGGCCGTCCCGGTGGGTCAGCCGGTGCCCGAGGGTGTGGACTTTCTGTACCTGACGGGCCGCGCGGACTGCTCTCTGGGTGAAGGCGGCGCCGCGTGGTTGAAGAAGTACCTGGACGGCGGCGGGTTCCTGCTGGCCGAGGCCACCTGCGGCGACCCGAGGTTCGACAAGTCGCTGAAGGCCCTGCTGGCCGAGGCCGGCTTGACGTACAGATTGATGGGCGCGGGCTCGCCGCTGATGACCGGACAGTTGTTCGACGCCACGGGCTACGACGCGTCGAAGGTCGGCTACACGCGTTCGCTGGCGGCGGCACGCACGGGCAAGAGCGATGCGGTCATCCACGGGATCTATAGCGGGAAGAAACTGGTCGGCCTGTACAGTCCCTACGACATTCTCTTCTCACAGACCGGATGCCGGGCCTTCGGAAACCTGGGTTATGCAAAGGCCGACGCCCGGGCCCTGGCCACGAACATCGCCCTGCTGATGAGCATAAAATGATGTAAATCCCGCGCGATCCGCTATACTACACACTCGGACAGAGCGCCGGAACTTGCCGACTGACAGGGGTTTAAGCCCCCGGAGGACGGGCGCGCCAGGTAAGATTGAGCTGTGGGCGTCCGGCCCCCTGCCCCCGCGGTTACTGCCCACCGGAGTTAAGGAGCGCAAAGAATGATTCACAAGCCGCCCGGGCAACTGGTCGTGATGGCCTTTCTTCTGGCGGCGCCTCTGGCCGGCGGCCCGCTGCAGGCCCAGCCCGGCTTCACCGAGCAGCAGGTCGACCAGGCCATTGAGCGGGGCATTCAATCACTTTTCAACCTTCAGAAGGCCGACGGCAGTTGGGGCGACGTCGGACGGCCGGGCGACTACCACTACTATGTGTCCGGCCACGACGTCTGCGCGATGATGGGGCTGGCCTACGGCGAGGTCAGCATCAACAACGACCGTCTTCAGAAGGGCCTGAACGAGCCGGTTCGTAACACGATGACCGCCGCGGGCGCGGCCTCGCTGTTTATCATTGTCCCGGAGTATGGCAAGTGAGGAGGCATGATAATGAATCGTCATGTAATCAGGCTGTCGACATTGTTGTTAGCCACGGGGATGTGCTTGGGTGTGGTTGGCATAACTACTGTGGCGGCCAGAGTGCTGCCGGAAGGTCCAACGGGGCCTTACGACGGACCCGTGAAGGTCATCTACGCAAAGGACAATGCGCCTGAGGCGCCGAAGCTCGAGGACTTCGAATTGACCGACACCGTCAGCCAGTACGGCATCACATGGAAGTTCGATCGTGAGGTCCGCGCGGGACGGTTCATCACCGGCGACTGGTACTTTGTCGGCCCGGCAAGCGTTGTGGCCATCACTCCCAAACCGCTGTTCGGCGAAGAGGTCGTCAAGCACCCGGACTGGAAGCTCATCAACCAGGGCGCCGTAAAGGAAGACCGATACAAGGCCAAGTGGGCCCGCAACGGCTCGACGCTCAACCAGCGCATCGACACGATCCGGGGCGGGTACGACAGCCGACTGAGCCACAACCACTACGATCCGGAGCAGCTTACGCAACTGCCCATCCGGATGACTCCGGGCGACTCGCTGATCTCGACCATCAGCACGCCGGACCCGATCGATTACCGGGGGTACGGTCAGCCGGTAATGGCGGCCGCGGTGCTGACCTGTATGAATGCACCTCAGCCGGCAGACGCCTTCCGGCCGTCGTACTGCGACAAGGGCAACAAGGTCTACCTGGCCCGCAATCTGCGGCGCGGATTGCTCTACAGCCTGCCGCGGACGAAGGCGGCGCCAAAGGATCTGAGCGAGTGGGCGCGGGTCTTCCAGAGACCGTGGCTCGACACGGTGGCCTGGGGCTATGCCAACCCGAAGGAGAACACGCCTCGTTACGGCCGCTGGATCACAAAGGGAGTGTCACAGGCAGCGCTGCTATTGCACCTGGACTATCCGGCCGAGCAGAAGGAGCAACTGCTGATCGGTTACGTGCAGTACGGCATCGATCTGTGGGGCATCGTCCGCGCCGGGTATCGCGGCTGGCCCGGGCACGGCGGCTTCGGCGGCGGGCGGAAGTGGTCGATCATCTTCGCCGGCATCATGCTCGGGGACCAGGACATGCGCTCGCCGAACGCGAAGTACCCCAACTGCCGTTTCGGCGAGGACGACCAGACCTCCAAGGGCAAGAGCTGGACGGGACACGACGTCCTTTTCGAAAGCCACCCCAACTGGCGCAAGGTTCCCACCGAGTCGAAACCCCCGCGCCAGTGGGAGACGATGCAGAGCGAAGCATACCGCCGATGCTGCACCAGCGCCGAATGGCCGGGGCAGGCCCTGGCGGCCCACCTGATGCGGGCCGAGAAGGACTGGAATCACGACCCCTTCTTCGCCTACGTCGACCGCTGGATGACCGAGGACCACGCCAAGGAACTCATCGAAATACGCGAGGCAGCCAAGGTCAACGACAGGATCAAGTTCCCGAACTGGTGGAACAACCTGATCAAAAGATACCAGAAACCGTCCAAGAAATCGCTCTTCCGAGAGATGTGGGACAGGTACCGCAACAATCTGCCGCCGGCGAGGGCGGCGACGCAGCCATAGAGCCGGTATGAAGGAGGAATGCCAACGCGGTCCGTCATGAGTGGTAACCCGGTTGCAGTATTTGTCCCGGCCCTGATTGCGGCGGCGATTGCAATACAGCATGCCGTGGCGGCCGAACCGCTTGTACTCAAGCACACCCTCAAGGCAGAAATGGCCTTCGAGGATAATGGCGTGCGAGGTCGGTGATCCGATCGAGCCGGTCGATGCGGCCATCAAGCTGAAGGTCCAGACCCTGTACTCCATATGAACGAGCACGGCCACTGGGAGCTTCTGGCCAACTATGACGAGATCGAGAAGATAGCCGACGAGGGGGCGCGGAGGCGGCACAAGTGGGGGTGGTGCGGACTGGACGGCCATTATTGCTGGGCCTGCAAGGGGCCCGAGCGAAATGACTGCCTGAAAATGGCGGCCAACATTCTGCTGTCGGCCCTGCCGCCGGACGCGGGCTTCTGACACGGAAGGCCGGGAGGCCCCGGACAACTGGAGGGCGGCAATCCCAGGTATGAACAATGGGCATGGCGCTGGAGCCGTGCCTTTTTCGATTCAGTGTCCCTGGGGGTGCGCTAATCGCCCTTGGTTCGGCGGCGGAACTCGGCCAGGATCTCCCGGGTCACAGGCCCGGGCTTGCCGTCGCCGACTGGGCGGTTGTCGATGCTGACCACGGGGACAATCTCGGCGGCGGTGCCGGTCAGGAAGCACTCATCGGCCTTATAGAGGACGTCCCGGGTCATATCGGGCTCTTTAACCACCCTGCCCTGACAGCGGCAGATGTCCATGACCTCGTTGCGCGTAACACCTTCGAGAATGCCCGCACTGGTCGGCGGCGTGAGCACTTCGCCGTGGAGGACGATGAAGATATTGTCTCCCGAGGCTTCGGCGACGAATCCCCGGTCATTGAACATAAGAGCTTCCGCCGCACCGGCATCATGGGCCTTGATCTTGGCCAGAATGTTGTTCAGGTAGTTCATGCTCTTGATCCGCGGGTCGAGGGCCTGGGGATGGTTGCGTATGACCGACGAGGTAACGACCGTCAGTCCCGTCTGGTAAAGCTCGTCCGAATAGAGGGTGATGGTGTCGACGATGATAATCAGTTGCGGCTCGGCGCATGACAAGGGATCAATGCCGAGGGTGCCGACGCCGCGCGTAACGACGACCCGGACATAGCCATCGGTCAGATCGTCATTGGCGGCAATGGTGTCGTTGATGGCCCGGTTAACCTTGTCCTCGGACCAGGGCATCTCCAGACGGATGGCCCGGGCCGACTCGAAGAGCCGCCGGGTGTGCGCTGCCAGGCGAAAGGCCTTGTGGCCATAAATGCGAATGCCCTCGAAGACCCCGTCGCCGTAGAGCAAGCCGTGATCGAAGACACTGATTTTTGCTTCATTTCTGGCAAGCATCCGGCCATTGATGTAAACGACACGTTCCATTGCAGCTACTCGCTCCTTTCGTGCTTCAGGGCCAGCCGGGCGGCGGTCTCGGCGTCGACGATCCGCCCGTCCTCCAGGTAGAGCACTTCCCGGGCCTCTGGTATGAATCGGTTGTCGTGGCTCACCATAACCACAGTTTTCCCCTGGTCGCTCGACAAGCTGCGCAGCATTTCGAAGACCCGCCAGCCCGCCCGGGTATCGAGGTTGCCGGTCGGTTCGTCGGCAAAGACGATCTCGGGGTCGTGGACCAGGGCCCGGGCAATGGCCGCCCGCTGGCGCTGGCCGCCGCTGAGCCGGCTGGGTTTGAAGTGCATTCTGTCCTGGAGCCCGACCGTCTCGAGCATCTGTCGGGCTCGGCGGCGACAATCGCCTCGGGCCGTCAGCCAGGCCACCGGGCCGTGGCGGATCATCTCCGGCAGCATCACGTTGCCCAGGACCGAGAGTTCCGAGACCAGGTGATAGAACTGGAAGACGAAGCCCAGCCGGCGGTTCCGCACGCCCTCGCGCCAGCGCCCCGAGCGGGCGAAGGCGTCCTCGGACCCGTACAGGACCTGGCCTCCCGTCGGGCGGTCCAGCAGGCCGAGCAGGTGCAGCAAGGTGCTCTTGCCGCAACCGCTGTGGCCGACGATGAGCGTAAAGCTGCCAGGCTCGATCGACAGGTCCAGCTCATGGAGCACGGGAATATCGACGCGGCCCATGCGGTAGACTTTCGAGAGGCCGACGGCCTGCAGGATGGGGTCACTCATAGCGCAGGGCCTCCACCGGCCGGAGCTTGGCCGCCCGATAGGCAGCCACGATGCTGCACAGGACGGCTATGAGAATCGCTCCGACAACGACTGCCGTTGTGTAGAACGGGTCCACGTAGGTGGGGATGCTGTCGAAATAGTAAACGCCCTTGGGGACAATCTCCCGGCCGATCAGCGCGGAGAGTTCCTGCTCGATGGCGTCGATGTGGTCGACAAAGACCAGGCCCGCAACCAGCCCGAGCCCAGACCCGACCGTGCTGACAATGAGTCCATAGAGCAGGAATATCTGCGCTGTGCCGAAGTTCGACGCCCCGAGGCTTTTGAGTATGCCGATGTCGCGCGTCTTTTCCTTGACGATCATCGAGAGCATGGCCCCGATCAGGAAGGCCGCCACCAGGGTCACCAGGCCCACGATCAGCAGCATCATCGTCCGTTCCATCTCGACCACGCCGAGCAGGTCCGCCTGCCGTTGCTCCCAGGTCTGGAAACTCAGAATCGTCCAGGCCGGGATGGGCAGTTCCCGTTTCATCCGCTGCCAGAGCAGCTCCAGGTCTTTCATGGTGTCCTGGGCCCGGCCATAGTCGCGCAGCCGAACCAGGACCTGTGGCGCCCGGGCCGGCACCTCGCGGCCATCGCTGTCGGTCGTGGCTTCCATCCCGGAAAGACGCTGGGCCTCCTCGAATGGAATGAAGATGAACTGTCGGTCGAAGTCGAGAAGCCCGCTCTTGTAATGGTCCACCACGGTGAAAGCATAGGTGTTGATCCTGGGCACGCCGGCCGATGTTGTGAACTGGCCGCCCGGTTTGATCGGGAACGTCGACAGCACGAGCATGGCCCCTTGGCTGCTCAGCAGGATGTCCTTGTCGCCAAACACTCCCGCCCCTTTGGGCGGATGGTAGGTCACTATCTCCTTGCCGGGGATGCAGCCCGGGCGGACTTTCTGGCCCTGGCTTTCCATCCGCGAGGCCAGCTCGGGCGGCACCTCGAAGGTCGGGTGTTCGAAGCCCTTCTGCCGCGACAGGAAATCGCCGAAGCGGCTGACGGCCGCCAGCTCAGCCGGCCGCACGCCGTAAATCACACACGGCTTGGACAGCCTGGCGTGCTCGTAGCCCGGGTAGTTGGGGGCGATACGCACAATGCCGTAGCCGTAGATCACCGGCGTGGCCGCCCGGACGTTGGGGTGTTTGCGAATCTCTTCGACAAACTCGTCGTAGTAGGGGAAGCCGCTGATGTCGCTGTCGATGATGACGTCGCTGAGCCCGCCGCGAGCGGCCTCGCGGACCTGGGTGACGATGCCGCCCATGATGGCCAGGACGACCACCAGGGTGCCGACGCCCAGAAAGACCGCCAGCACCGCCACCAGCGTCAGCCAGCGGCGCATCAGATAGCGCAGGCATAAAACCGTGCGGTACAAGGGTCTCTCCTATCCGATTATCCGATTATTAGATTTCGGCGCCGCCGCTCCTGAGCAGCGGGAATAGAATCACGTCGCGAATGCTCGGCGAGTCGGTCAGCAACATGACCACGCGGTCGATGCCGATGCCCAGCCCGCCGGCCGGGGGCATGCCGTACT
>JAACEH010000030.1 GCA_011682595.1 Anaerolineaceae bacterium | reverse complement strand
TCGGGGAACCAATTACCGGGCTCCGGGGCTGAGATCAGTATCTCCACGGCCGCAGTAACCTCTTTGTCCGTGCGATTGGCCAGCATCCCGTTGGCCAGTGTGACCTCTGCCGGCTCGAAGGTCATCTCGGCGAACCGGAACCCGTCGGTGAAGCCGCCGATGGTGTAAACCGAATTCTCGCCGGACTCGGGCTTGCGTTCCCGGGCCACGTCGAACGCCCACACGGGGCTGTTCTCGATGTCGCCCACGTCCTTCAGGTCGATCGACATTTCAACCGTCCAGCCCCGCTTCCAGCGGCCGGTCTTGGCCTTGATGGCGGGTTTCCACCCGTCGTCCCGGCGGCCTTCGCCCCACTGGTCCTGCACCAGCCGCGAGGCGCTCACCCGCCCGTCGGAGGTGATGATGATGTGGGCGCTGCTGGTTCGCAGGTTGTCGGGATCCAGGAAAATCTCGATGCAATCGTTCTGCCAGTGGGCTTTCTTGCTGGTCACCAGGTCTTCCATCGGAAGGCGAAGTAGAGCTTGCCCCCGTGGCGACCGACCAGGCCGGTTGTCTCGTAGGTCGGCACCGAGGTGCCCGTGACGTTGCTCCATGAGGCCAGCGTCTCGGCCCCGTCCCAGGCCGCGTCGGAGTAATCGCCGTCGATCTTCGGCGCCGCCGCCAGAACCGGAACCGCCAGGCGGGTCTTATGCGTCCGCGACCAGAGAATCCCCTTGCGATTGTCCCGGAAGGCCGGCAGATCGGCCAGACGGCCGGGCTCTTCCGCCCGCGACTCCCTTGTCTTCTTCTCTTTCGGAGGCGGGTAACCATAGTGCTGCCAAGTCAGCGCCGAGCCGGTCGTGTAGAGCCGCACCTCGTACGGCTTGAACTCCTCGACCAGGGCCCCATTTCTGGTGCGGACGCTGTAGTTCTGCCCGACCACCTTCAGACGTTTAACCGCCGCGGGGACCTGGATGGTCGCCCTGGCCGGCTTGTTTCGCATGTTGACCGCCACCACCAGCAGGTCGCCGTCCTTCCGCCACCCGGCCGCCGCCACGTGCCCGGAACCCGCTTCGACCTTCAGTGTCGTCTTCTGTCCGGTTCGCAGAATCGGCGCCGCCTTGTGCAGCAGACGGTTGGTCAACTTCATCTCGGCCTGGAGTTCGGCGGGAATGGACCGCGGGCCACCGCGATAGGGGTTGAACTGGTGCGGGAAGTAGCCGATGCCGCTGGCCCCGTACAAAATCGCCATCCAGACCTCGGCCCGCAATTCGCGGGGCAGGGGGGCGCGGTTGCCGATGCCGCTCTTGTCGCCGCTGAGGCGGCCGCACTCCAACCATACCCAGACCGGCTTGTCGGGCCCGGCGAAGCGCCGCAAGCGCTCAACGCCCCGGGCCACCAGGTGCAGGCGGTTGGCTCCGTCAGGCTGCGTCGACACCGGGTACACGTCGTAGCAGACCACGTCGGCGCATTTCATGAACTCCAAGTACAACGGATCCGGCGTGCTCTGCTTGTTGCCGACGGCCAGGCCCACGCCCAGGTTCAGGTACATCGGAGCCGGTGTCGAGGACTTCTTCATCGCCTCGTAGCGTCCGATCAGCACCTCGGGCATGATCATCGTGGAGTGGTACTCCCCCTTGGCGTCGGTCCCCGGATTGTCGGGTTCGTCGCCGTGCATCCAGCCCAGGAAACCGGGACTGGAGGCCACCGCCCGGCGTGCCTCGTCCGAGCGGCCCTGCCAGTGCACGAAGCCCACGCAGTTGCTCTTGGCGATCGCATCGGCCCAGGCCTTGGCGTCTCCGCCTTCCCCGCCGACGAAGATGTTGACGCCCATCTCAGAGAACGCCGGCGCAGTCTTTGCTCCCATGGCCCAGACGGCAATGGGGTAGACGCTGGTGTCGGTCAGCGGATTGACCACAGGCCCCTTCTCCTCTTGCTCCTCTTGGCCGCAGGCCGCAACCGCAACCGCCAGCAGGACCACCATGGACGCGGCAAACGCTCTGCTGCTCATCTTGTTTCTCCCAACAGCCAGGTGCGCTTCGAAATCCAGGCGGCGTCTCCGCCTCGGGAAACTGCTATTCGTTGAAACCAGCGGGCGATTTTGGACCCTTCCCTCAACACTGTCAAGCAAAATGCCAAACGTGTGTCAAAGGCCGATTTTTCGGTCAAATCAGCCGGGAGCCGCCGCCAGGGCAACCACACGCTGCTGCCGGGGGCCGAGGCGCCACGGAGAGGTTTTTGCAGGCTTTTGACAGCTGGCTAGCGCCAGTTACGGCCCTGAAGCAGCGCTGGGCGAGGGTTGTAACTATTTGTGGGAAAAGACCTTATGGAGGGGCCAAATAGAGCCCGAAAATTTCGCTAATGGCCCTCGAAAGCATTGAAAAACCTTGGTTTTTTGACTTTGGCCCATTCTATGCTATATTTCAGTTGATGAAGGGGTAACGACACGCGACCTGCAACATCCTCATCTGGACGGGGGTGACGGGGGTAGTGTGCGTTTCAGATGAAAAGGCCTCTCGTAGTTCTTTGTTGCAGGGAACTTTCCGAGAACCAAAGACAATCTGAAACCTGTTCCGTTAGGATCTGTGCTATGCAGCCGTCTGTCGCTCGTGCGTGTGTGCTCATTGCATTAGCGTTGCTGTTCGCGCCTACCGCTCAGGCTGCTGTTCTGAATGTCGGTGGCGGTGGCTATGCGACCATCCAGAGCGCCATCACCGCCTCTTCCGACGGCGACACAATCATCGTTGCCGCAGGCACTTATCCCGAACACATCGATTTTTCCGGCAAGAGCGTCACCATTCGCAGCAGCGATCCTGACAACGACGCCGTGGTGGCGGCCACCATCATTGACGGCGCCGCCAACGGCACCTGCGTGACCATCGCCAACGGTGAGGGGCAGGGGGCCGACCAGGCGATTCTGGAAGGTTTCACCATTACCAATGGCGCCTACGCCCTGGTCTTTCCCACGGGAGCCGGCGGCATCTATGTCGAGAACGCCTCACCGATCATACGCAAGAACGTCATTTCGCTGAACCAGACCGCTGCTGACGGCGGCGGCATTTGTGTGATCGGCAACGCGGCCCCCCAGATCAGCGGCAACACGATCGTCGGCAATACCGCTGAGGGATGGGGCGGCGGCATCTTCGCCCTCGGAGAGGTCGGTGGCGCCGTTGTCGCCCAGCCGACAATCCTCGGTAACAGGATTACCGGCAACGAGACCAGGTGGGACGGTGGCGGCGTCTGCCTGTTCGAGTCGGTCGATGCCGTGGTCCGCAACAACATCATCGATGAGAACATCGCCGACGAGGTCGGCGGCGGCATCTTTGCCGGCTACGACGTCGACGCTCTGATCGAAAGCAACACCGTGGTCAGTAACGAAGCCCGCGGCATCGACCTTGACGGCGGAGCAGTGGCCAGGGTCGGCCGTGGCGGCGGGCTGGCCTGCTTCCAGAGCGTGGCCAGCACGACGGTCGATAGCGGCATCTTCTGGGCCAACACGGCCGCAGATGACGGCGACCAGATTTCACTTGAGGTCAGCGCTTACCTGGCCGTCACCTACAGCGACATTCAGGGCGGTCAGGCCAACGTCTTCGTCGAGGCGCCCGGCGGTGGTGGGCCTCCGGCCCCGACGCTGGTTTGGGGCACGGGCAACATCGATGTCCTGCCGCTGTTTGCTTCGGCAACCGATTACCATCTGCAGAGCGTGGGCGGACGCTACGGCCCGCTCGGCGGATGGGTCTTTGACGCGGCGACCAGCCCGTGTATTGATGCGGGTAACCCGATTCTGGCCTATGGCAACGAACTCGCTCCCAACGGGCACCTGATCAACCAGGGTGCCTACGGCAATACGGCCGAGGCCTCCAAGACCCCGGTCGACGAGCCGTTCCTGACGATCGGCGCGGCCCAGTTCGACGCCATCAACAACCTGATGTACTTCGATCTGCTCTTCGAGAGCGGTAACGGCCAGACCGGCAGTGTCCAGGGCTTCGGCGCTTCGGCTACCCTCAGCGGGGCCGAGGCGGGCCACTTCACGGCCGATCCCGACCAGGTGCATAACAAGACCGGAGCCCAGATGGACGTCCTGGTGGGGCCGGCCCCTTACGCCTGGTCGACATTCTCCCTGCCGGTGGAGGCCGGCTCCAGCGCCCCTGAGACAATGGCTTTCGGGCAGGAGGCCTTGTCCGGATCCGAGTACGTGGCCCTGGAGAGCATCGCCCAGGGAACGGTCGTGGCCCGCTTCTACTACGCCTGGGACGGCGTGGCGGCGTCCGAAGTCTTCGTCAACATCGAAAGCTATGCCGGTGTGGATCCGGCGCCGACCTTCGATATTTTCGAAACCGGCCTGTCGCTCTTCGGTACGGTTCTGAACGACGGGGGCAACATCATCGCCTCGGCCGGCGACCCCGACATCAGCGTGGCCGTCGAGGACGGCCTGGACTGGGTCTACCAGAACACGCCCGGCTCCCTTGCCAACGGTGGCCACAAGGTGGCCCTGACGGTCACGATCAACGACCTGAACGGCAACGCCGGCGTGTCGATAGCGGTCAACAAGGTTCCGGCCAGCGGCCCTGGAGAGGTGACCATCGATCCCGGCGCCACGAGCCTCGAGAAGCTGATCGTCGGCAGCCTGCTGGCTGACGGCAATGACGGCGACCTGACGCTCGAGGTGGTCGCCACCGGCGACGTGGCCGGCCAGACGACGGTTCAGGTGCCCTTTACCTGCCGCAAGCTCGGCGATGTGGACGGCAACACGGGAGTGGAGCCGGGTGACGTGAGTTTACTGATTCTGAAACTTAACGGTGCGCCTCCGGTCGGCTACCACGACAACGCGTTTGACCTCGATGCCAACGGTGGTGCTGAACCTGGTGACGTGACGATCCTGATAAACCTGTTAAATGGCTTGCCCGTGCCGTAATGGGCGGTAATGGGCTTGGTAAGTTTGCGGACGTTGAAGTCTGGGGGATTCCAGCAGGGGATGGTTAAAATGGGGAAATTTCTTGGTATTCTGGTAGTTCTGATGTTGGCCGCGCCGGCCTTTGCAGATGTGACATTAGAGTTTGACACGCCGATTCTCGGCGGCGGTATGATGCAGGTCAACCTGCTTATTGCTGACACAAATGGTCACGACGAGATGATCAGTGCCTTCGGGGCCAGGGTTATCCTGGGCGGCACCGACGCCGCTCGGTTCACCGGCGCTCCGTTGCAGACGCGGGGCAGCAATGGAGCCGCCATGTCTGCAATGGTCGCCCCGGCTCCGTACGCCTGGGCGACGTTCTTACTGGCGACAGTTGCCGACTCCGGCGACCCCTCGTGGGTCACCTTCGGCCAAAACGCGGCGGGGTCCGCGAGCGAGTATGTGGCCTTGGACACACTTGCTCCTGGAACGGCTGTCGGTGCTTTCTTCTTTACCGACAGTGGTGGCGGCGCCCCGCTAGCAGATCTGACTATCGACCTGCAGAGCTACGCCGGCGTCGAGCCCTATGCGGTGTTCAGCACATCGACCGCGAACCCGATTCCCGGCGTTCTGGTTCCTGAGCCGGCCACGATGGCCCTGCTGGGCCTTGGCCTGCTTGGGCTCATGCGTCGCAGGAAGTAAGATCTGCGCAGCACCAGTAGAAGCTAAGCAGTTAGCTGCTTTTAAGAGAAGAAGCCGGCGCAAGTAAGTTTGGCCAAGACGGGAGAGCCGATTCTGCACCCTCGCGGTGTAGTGGTCGGCTCTCTTTTTTTGTGTGTCCTGAAGCGGGTGCCGTGGTCTGGCGAAGCCAGGCCACGATCATCTTTTCGAGAAGCCTCTCATGGCCTGGCCTGTGGCCAGACCATGGCGCCCGTCATACAGATCGGGTCAACAGGCCCGACATATTGTTGGGTGGTTGGGTGGTGGGTTGGGGGCGGAATCAGGGAAGGCTGTGGCCTTGCAGGGCCCTGACGGCCAGCATGTCGCCGGCGGTGATGACGCCGCTGTCGTTGACGTCATAGGAGGCGTTGCCCGCGGCCAGCGACTGGCCGATCCGGCTGCGGACGGCCAGCACATCGGCGAAGGTCACCATCCCGGAACCGTTGACGTCGCCGGTCAGGACCGAGAGAATACGATCCCGGCCACCCGACAGGCCCCGTCCGAGCGGGTCGACTACGCTGCCGGCGACGGTCAGCACAAAGCGGTCGCCGTCCGGCAGCGGGGCGCTCAAGGAGATGGTCATCCGGGTATTGTTCAGGCCCAGAGAAACACCGTCAACCACGTGCGAGAGGTCGCCGCTGAGTTGTCCCTGGATGGCAACCACGCTGTTGTCCACAGTGTTCGGGTCCACCGGCTTGCTGAAGGTGACCCGCAACCCGCGAACCCCGCCGGAGGTGGACACGATGTGCCCGTCCAGGGCGATGATGGCCACCTGCCCGGCCGTCCCGTGGTTCTCCAGAAGCTCCCACTTGACGATCTCGGGCGGATCGTCGCTCGTTGAGGCCAGCACCGTGACCTCGATGTTGTCGTAGGTGATCTTGGGATACTGGTCGTTGACATCTCCGTGAAAGGCGATGCCGCCGGAAGCGAATTTCGCGATCGCCTCAGGGTCGTCGTCGGTGTAGGAGAACTCGACTGAACCGTCCGCCGCCACGTCGACCGAAATGGTGATCCCGCCGGGAGTGTGCCGCACGCTGACCTTGTAGTGCTGGGGGCCGTAGTGCGGCAATTCGATGTCGCTGCTGCGGGCCAGCTCGACCACCGTGGGCCTGCCGCCGGCGTCGGTCATCAGGCGGACCAGCCGCCCGTTGTCCCGCGAGATGTCGAGCCAGTAGGCATTCTGCTCGTCCAGGGCCAGCACGGCCGGACCGCCGCCGGTGACGAGGTAACTGTTGAAAGCGTCGAACTCGAAATCGTAGTCGATCCACTCGCCACCCTGCTCCGAGAAAAGCCAGCACACGCGCTGCTCTCCGGACCGCCCGGTCGGCTCCATCAGGCTGTTGCGGTCAAGGTTGCTGCTGTTGGTGACATAGTACTTGTCCGGCAGGTTAGGCCGGTACCAGGAGAGCCCCTGCCGGCCCGGGCCTTCCAGCCAGGGGTCGACGTCCTTATAGTGACCGTCCTCGAAGTCGTCGACGAAAACGGTTTTCGGTCCGGGAAAACTCGGCGGTGGATATTCCGGCAACGGGTTCTGATCGGGCAGTTCCCACATACCCATGTCCGGGCGGTTGTCTCGGGGGGTGCCTTCATAGTCCCAGGGATAGAGTGGATCAGGAGCGAAGGCCAGCGTCGCGGCGTTGACGGCCGGACTGTACGGTTGAAGGCGGCCGTCCAGATCTTCCGGGTTCACAAACAGCGGGTCGTCGCCAATCAGCGTGAACCGTCCGAAGGCCCGCGAGTCGTCCACGCCGACGGGCGGCGTGGACGGAACCTGCACCAGGTTCCAGTCGAACTCGAGCACCTCGGCCCCGGTCTCGATGCCGATCGAGCCCAGGATGTTGTTATAGATTTCCACGCCGGTCGAGGCCTTGCTGATCCGCAGCGTGTAGTTGCCGCACAGCCAGCGGTTGAATTGCCGGCCTTCGGGGAAGTAGAGCACCGTGTTGTGCCGGAAAATCAGCGTGTCGCAGGGATCGGCGTTGTTGAACATCACGGCCCGGCCCGGTCCGAAGATGTTGTTCTCGAAGATGATGATCTCGTTGCGGTTGCCGCCATAGTTGTTGAACTGGACGATCTGGGACTCGGCGTCGTAAAGGACGTTGTTGCGGAAGATGACGTTGTGGTTCTGCCGGCCCTCGTTGCCGGGCCCCGGAATGAAAATATGAATCAGGTCGCAGTGTCGCGACCAACTGGCCTCGCCGTCGGTCACGCCATCGTCGAAATCGTGAATCAGGTTGCCCTCGATCAGCGAATCCCGGAACCCCGCCACTCGGATACCGTCGTGCGTGCCGCCGTGAATATGGTTGCCGATAATGCGGATGTCATGGCCGCGGCCGGCGATGGCCGTGCCGGTGTTGGTGATCTCGCAATCGTCGATCAGGATGTCCGTGCCGCCGCGCCAGGAGACAGCCGTCTTCTCGATGTTCTCGACAGAGCCGGTCCACGGCCCGTAGCGTTCGACCAGGCAGCCCACCAGGGCCCAGTGCCGGGCGCCGTAGCTCAGCAGGCCGTCCTTTATGTGCAGTCCCTCGAAACGAAGGTAGACGTCGAAAGTGCCCGACTGGTCCGCGCCATAGTATGAGCCACCGTTAGCCCCGAAACGAATGTGCTCGATTTCCGGACTCGCGCCGGGAGCCGCCCGGAAGGTCACCCAGTCGGCAAAGAGGTCGTACGGTCCGCCGCTGGTGACCTTTTCGATTGCCCCGTAGTTGCCGTCGTAGAGAACGACCGTGTCGCCGCCGGTCAGTTGCGGCCAGACGGCGTCTATTGTCTGGTAGGGGTTCGCGCCGGAGCCGTCACCGGTGGCGTCGCTGCCGTTGAGGGCGTCGATGTGGTAGGTGTCCGCCAGGGACAGGCCCGGGGCCGAGAGCAGCAGGAGGATAGCCAGTATGCCCGTCGTTCTCATCACGCTTTTCCGCAGGCAAGTGAGATGGTGCAACTGGACCGAAGAATACCACGCGGCGGCGGCTGCCGCAACAGGAAATGGTCGGATTCTTGAGCCCGGGGTGCACGTCACGTTTATAGGTAAAGTCAAGGTCGGGTCAACAGGCCCGACGGGGGGTGGCATGCGTCGCTGGCGACGCATGTTCCGTAATTCTACGATCCGGGGCTCTCCAGGCAGCCCGTGATTATCTTCCGACCGTTCGTCATGGGCTGGCAAGCAGCCCATGCCACCCTGTCGCATGAAAAATCCACCTACAAACTTGACGTGCACCCTTGAACCGGCGGGTGGCCAAGCTGAACCTGCCTTACAATGATGTGTGGCACGGCGGGTCTTGTCCCGCCGTGGCGAGAGTTATGGAGCATTCGCCCGCGGCCGGACAAGACCGGCTGGGGCACATGGCCAAGAAAGTTATCTGACCCCGCCAGGCTCTCTCATCCGCGGCGGCCGAGTTCCTTGGCCGCCTGGGCGGCGCCGGCGGCGTACTCATGGTCGCGGTACTTGGTGGCCAGTGTCTTGTACAATTGGGCCGCCTTGGACCGCGAGCCGTTGTATTGCTCGTATCTGGCCTGGGCGTACAGAACGTAGGGCGCCCAGACCAGCTTGTTGTACTTGCTCTTCAGGATGCCCATGGCCTTGTTGAACTGTCCCTTGTCGCGGCCATACAGTGAGCAGGCGGCCGACCTGATCCGCTCATCGTTCATGAAATACTCGGGCCACAGAGGGTAGACCTGCAGCCAGAGGGCCGGGTCGACGCGCTTCTGTTGGCGGCGCATGCCCTCGTCGATTCGGCTGACCATGCCGTAGACCCAGCGGCGCTCGGGCAGCGGGTGGGTATGCGGGCGCGGAATGTTCTTCGTTCTGTAGGGAATGCCGCTGCGGTATCCGCGCGGGCGATTCACCTTCAACCTGGTGAGCCTGTTCAGCCGCTTCTTCATCCGCTTCACGTAAGCCTCCGGCTCGTTCAACAACAAGGCATAGTCGATCATGTCGTCGGCCGTGTGGGCGTAGAGGTAGTTGCCCCAGCCGCCGCTCATGTCCTGACCGACGCGCGTGACCGGATGCACACCGACGGTGCCGCTGAACAGGCCGCCGGAGTACTTGCTGAGATAGCGAATCATGCCGTGCCCGCAGGCCCCGATCTCGTACTTCGGATGCCGCTTCTGGATTGCTTCGAGCAGCTTGACCGCCTTGGCCGTTTTCTTGTCGCGGGCGTAGGTTGTCGAAAGGCTGATGCGGATGCGGTCCGCCTCGTCCCAACCCTCGTAACGATTGGCCAGGTTCTCCAGCAGCTTGGCTTCCTGGTCCTTCAGCCCGGCGACGACCAGGAACCGGTAGGCCTCCCCGGCCAGCGGCCGGTAGGCCGGGTTCGAGGCGTTGGCCCCCAGGATGCGAAGCATCTCGGCGGCCGCGTCGGCCCACTTTTCCTGTCGCTCCAGGCGGCGGGCCTGGAAGGCCTCCAGGTCCGCACCCTGCACTCCGCGGCCGATCGACTTGCTGGCCGCTATGACGAGCTTCTTCGCCTCTTGGAGTTTGTCCTGGTTGGCCAGCGTGCCCGCGGCCGTGTGAACGTAATCGCGCCAGTAGCGACTGTAGCGAAACTTCCTGACCAGCGTGTCGTAGGCGGGCCAGGCCTTGTCCGGTTTGGCTACCCCGTTGAAAGCAGCCCCGGCCTCTTTCAGCCAGCCTTCGGTGTAGCGGTTGTAGGGCTCGTACTTCGC
>JAACEH010000029.1 GCA_011682595.1 Anaerolineaceae bacterium | reverse complement strand
AGAACGACCGCCGCGATGTCGGTGTCCAGGGCCAGGTCGATGGTGACCGAGCCGCCGACGATGCCGCGGGGCTTGCTTCCGAACAGGGCGGGATACGGTGTGCCGTCGATGACGCGCTGGACGGGGTAACCGGGATTGAAAGGCTGGCCTTCGCCCCAGGCCTCCGCGCCCCAGCGGACCAGGGCGACATTGGCCTCCCCGGCCGCCGGCCCTTCGCCGCCATCGGCCGGGGCCCCAGCGGCCGTGGGAAGGGCGGCCGTTGCGGCCAAGACAAAACAGATTGCGGCGAATACCTTGGGCATCAGAACTCCGATTCTCTTGATACACGGCGCCGGCAAGATCACACCGAGGGACATGGGGCCCCGCGCGTCGAGGGCAAGATAGTAAACCGCGCGGAGCGGGGCAGGTTTCGCGCAAAGTCGTCCCGGCCGGTCAGACTACATTGGAAGTTTGTGCCCAAGGGCCGGCTATGTCCAGTCAGGCAACGGCCCCTCAGACTATTTCGGGCAGCGGTTATTCGGCGCTGGCCCTGCTGTCGGCCGAGCCGTTTCGCCGAAGGAGTTGCTCGTAGAGTTTCCTGGCCCGGCGGGAGGTCGCGGCCGGTGCGTCGCGGCGGTGGACGATCTTGCTCAGCACGGCCAGGGCCTCCTTGCGGTCGGCCTCGGGGTCGATAATCCTTTCGGCCAGGTACAGCAGGGCCTGGGGGGCGATGCGTTGGCCGAGCAGCGGCTGGTCCATGAACTCCCGCAGCAGGGCCTCGGCCTTCTTGCGGTCGGTAAGTTTCTCGAAGCTGATTCGCGCGCTCATGAACCGGCAGCGGGCCTTGAACTTCGACTCGGGGTACTTATCGACAAACGCGCCGAGCGCCTCCAGGGCGGCTGCGGGACTGGGCGGTTTGCCGCCGCCGGACCGCCAAAGGTTGCCCTCGGCTGTCTCGTTCAGACAGCGTACGGCCAGGCTGTAGGCACGGTTGAACTCGGTCTGTTCGGGACCCAGGATCTCGTCAATCACGCCGCGGAAAAAGTTGGCGGCAATCTCCGGCCGCGAGTCGACGCCGGAGTTGGGTATCCGTTCCGACTCGACGGTCCTGAACCCTCGCCGCCGGAAGTAGGCTGCAGCCCTCTTGCTGTCTTCGAGCGTCGAGGTCTCCTTCTCGCCGTAGACGATGAAGATGGGCCTCTGGCGGGCCTTCAGAATGCCCCGCGGCATGAAGTAGCTGTCGAAGTTCCCCGAGCGGGCGATGGCCGTGCAGAAAGTGTCCGGGTGAATCAGCGTCAGGCGGTAGGCCATGATCGCCGAGTGCAGGAAACCCGTCAGGCCGATGGTCCCGCCCTCGATGTTGTACCTGGAGCGGACCTTCTTGATCAGGGCCATCAGGTTCTTCTCGTCGACGATCATGTCCCTCAGGAAGTCGCTGCCGCGGCGCTCCTTGGGCTGGATGGCGCCTTCGCCCCGGCGGGTCCAGACCTCGACCTTTTCGGCATTGTCGCCGCGGAAGTAGAGGTACTCGACCGAGAGCATCAGGAAACCGTGCTGCTCGGCGTAGCGGTGAAACTCCCACAACGACAGTGGCGACAGGTGTTTGCTTCGCCCGTCGACCAGCAGCGGCCAACTCCGTCCGGGGTCGTAGTAGCTCGGCACATACAGGCAGGCCCGAAGGCCGTTCTTGGGGGCGCCCAGCGGGACCATGACCGCCGAACCGCGCAGGTCCCCGGGGATAGTCTTGCTGCGGCGGACGTCGAAGGGCAGGTGGCTCAGGGCCGCCCGCGCGGCCTCGACGTGGCCCTGCTCTTCCGGCGAAAGGTTGCGGTCCTCTGGCTCGTCGTCCCAATCAACAGTCTGGGCCAGCGCCGTCGCGGCCAGGGCCGCCAATATGAGTGCGGCAATGATGACCTCGTGTTTTCTCATTGGCCTGCCTGTCTGTCCGTCCGCCCCCGGCGCCAAAGGGGCTTGCCGTTCCATCCTACTGATTATAAACCCCCGGCCGCCGAAAAAAATCTAAACGCAACCGAACAGGATAGGCCCGCCTGCGAAAGCGGGCCGCCCGCTGGTGCGGACGGCCCGAGGTAATTCTGGCCGCTCCAAAATTATCTCCCGATCCATTCCATTCTCACGGCCCCGGCACGGCCTCGGGCTCGGGCTCGGTGCTGCGTTGCCGGTCGCCCGTCCTGGTCTGGCCGGCGGATTCGGCCTTGCTTTTATCCGTGGTGACCTCGGGCGGCAGGGCGCGGCGAGCGACAACCTGAATCATGATCGGTATGAGTGTCTCGCCGGACTCCCGCTGTGTCTGTAGGCCACGGACGCCGCCAGCGACCTGTTGTTGTGTGGGCCTGGCTTTGGTCGCGGGGGCGGACGGCCGCAAGCTGCGCTTACCTTCAGCCTGTCTGCCGGCCGCGAGTTTTTCTTGCCTGGCCGGCGACTTCTCGGCGAGGATTTCGGCGGTCTTGGCCGATTTGCCCTCATCGCCCGCGGGCGGCTTCGCCGGTTTCGATTCGGCGGCAACCTCCGCCCCCGGCCGGCCGGGCGGTTCCTGGGGAGCGACTTGTTCGGCAGCTTCTTCCGACTGCTCCTTTTTCACGGTTTGTCCCCCGGGCGGCTGCCAACCCGTCTCGGCTGTTTCTGTTTCTTTCTTATTCTCGATGTCCCCTTCGACCTTCCCGGCTGCGTATTCGTGGAGGTCCCTGTCTTTGCTTTCTCGCAGTTCCTCGGCTTCCCGGGCGGCAAGCTTTCGGCCATCATCGTCTCGCCCTTGCTCGGCTTCCTGTCCCCGGGCCAGACGAACTTTCCCGAGGCGCCCGGCATCTTCCAGTTTGCCCAGAGCAAGCTTCTCGTCCGATTTCGCGGCGGACTCGCTTTGCCGTTGCAGCGGACTGACAGACAGATCTTCCTGAAACCGGTCGGCCCGGGTCCGCCGGGCGGCGGCCTGTGAGAGGTTGGACTGGATCATCCTGTTGCCGGCCAGTTCGCGAAGCCGCACCTCGCGCGGCACCTGGAGCATCACCCGCTGAGTTGAAGCCGTGGCCGCAAACACGCCGTCAGATGTGTCCTGCACCTCCAGTATGTCGTTATTCGCCACCGCGAGGTTCAGAGCCGCAAACTGCTCGGCGTTTACGTTGGCCTCGACGGTGATCACTTCCAGTTGCTCGACGGCGGCCGGGGCCTGCGTCGTCGGTGAGCTGTAGTTGTACCGCCACTCGACGTTGTCCGGCTTAATCGTTTCTCGCCACCGTTTCGCCTCGACGATGCCCGCCTGTTCCAGGACGATGTCGAGCTCTTTCTCGGCGGCCGCTCCGTCGGTCGTCACCAGGAACAGGTTGTTATCCCCCGCGACCACGGCTTTGGCCGGACTACTCCCTTTGCGGAGCTTTGGAGTGGGCCCTTTCTCCGGCCCGCGCGGCTTGGGTGGCGCCACGGCAGTGATGCCAAGAGCCGGAGCATTATCTTCCCTGTCCGCCAGGCGGATCTCTTTTCCGGACAGCGTTTTGCCGCCACTTGTTTCCGTTGCCGCCCCACTCTCGAACTTGAGGGCATTTCCGCCGTCTCTCCTGGCCAATGTTTTTCGATTGTTGTCACCAGTGGAGGAAAGCGATTTGGCCTCTTCCGCCTCATGACTGAACGCTCCGATCTTCTTGCTGCGTCTGAGTTGCTCACCGGCGGCGGATTTGTCCGTCCCGATCGTCTCGTCAACAGCGGCGACCCGTGAGCTTTCGAGTTCTCCGAGCGTGTCGGCCGATTCCGTCTCTTTGCGATCCGGAAGATACCACAAGAGCGTGATGCCGATGGCCAGCAGCAGGCAGGCGGCCAAGGCGGCCGCGCGCGGCCAGGCCGACGGCCGGCGCCGGGCCAGGCGGCGATCGGTCGCAGGCGCCATTTCGGACGACTCGCCTTCGCTCTCGATAAGCATCTGCCGCTCCAGGCGAATCTGCAGGTCTTCGGCCAGCGTCGAGGGGGCGGCATGCTGCGGCATCGAGTTCAGCACCGCCGACACCGAGCGCAGCTCGTCCAGCAGCCGTTGGCAGTGCTCGCACTGGCGGAGGTGCTGATCGATTTCGGCCGCCAGCTCCGGCCCGGCTTCGCCGTCGATGTAGGCCGAGAGATTGTCCTGAATCCTGTCGCACAACATCCGTAGTGCCCTCGTTTTCTTTTTTCCCAACTACGCGATCAGATCTTTCAATTGCTCTCGCAGGAGCATTCGCGCCCGGTGAATCCTCGATTTGACGGTGCCGGGCGGAACGTCAAGGATGCTCGAAATGGTCTGGTAGTCCAAGCCCTCGATATCACGGAGCACCACGGCCGCCCGGTGATCGGCGTCCAGGCCGTACAGGGCTTCACTTACTCGTTGTTCGGTTTCGATCGCTTCCATTGCCGCCTCCGGCGGATCGACCAGCCGCCCGACCTGCGTGCCGGACACGGCGACTTTTTCCGGGTCCTCGACGGCCACGACCAGTCGCAGCCGCTTTGTCTTGCGGCGGTGGCTCAGGGCCAGGTTCATCGTGATGCGAAAGACCCAGGTGTAGAAGCCCGACTCGCCGCGAAACCGCGACAGGTTCTGGTGGGCCTTCAGGAATGCGCCCTGGACAATGTCCCGAGCGTCTTCCTCAGAGCCGACCATCCGGTAGGCCGCGTTGAAGAGCCGGTCCTGGTGCCGCTCGACCAGCATGCCCAGGGCGTCGCCTTCTCCCCGACGGCATCGCTCGACCAGTTCGCCGTCCGGCGGCCAACTTTGACTGTCCATTCGAGCCATGCCTCACCGTCACTTTCTTAGACGCCCGGGTCCGGCGGCGGTTCTACAAAAGCAGAAAAACCCGGCCCCGATCCGGCCCCATCTGATGATGTTCCTATTGTGCCGAATGACAAGAGATGCTTCAAGAACCTTTACGATTTCGGCCGTCTCGAAAACAGGACCAAGTGGCCTCCGCGCCGCAGAAAAAGGCCCGGAAACCAGGAGTCTCCGGGCGTTCTTGCTGCCCTGCTCAGGTTCCCGCCTACCAGGTGTACTCGACCGTGTACTCCAGCACCTTCTGGCCGGGCTGGTCGCCCTGCTTGGCCGGCAGCGGCACGTCGAAGTGCACCGTGAAGGCGTCCTCCTTTTTGTAATCATCGCTCTTTTTGGTGATCTGCCAGGCGCGGGCGCGGGTCAGCTTCTCGACCACCCGGACCGTCACCGCCTCGCTCTTGGCGCTGGTCAGTGTGATCCGCACCTTCTCGGTCATCCACCTGCGGCCGTTCTCGACGCGGAAGTTCATCACCTTCCGTTCGCCGTTCAGGTCGAAGGCGTTGCCGACGTAGAGTTTCAGCTTGTCGGTCTCCTTGGTGTGGCCTATGCGGTCCTCGCCGATGAACTCCAGCGAGTTGTCGTCCTGGTCGCGCTTGAAGACCCGCACCTTGCCGGCCGGCAAGGGCATGCCCAGATGGTTGCCCTTGGTGTTGAGGATCTCCAGCATGACCTTCACTTTCTTGTTGTCCGACCAGCCGTACCCGCGATTGGTGCGGGTCCCGCTCCAGTATCGGCTCGTCGAGGCTTCGTACAGGTAGACCTTTTCGACGCCCACCCCCCGGGCACTGAGCAAGCGGAGCTGCTTGACCTGGTTGTTGCTGAGCGTCGTCCGCCGCGGGAAGGTGTAAAGGTGGTACTCGAAAAAGGCCTTCTCCCTGGGCATCCCGTCGGCGGCCACTGCCTCGGCGAATCCGTTGCGACGCAATTGTCTCCGCGGCGCCGCCGGCGCCGCGCGGCGCACGTCGCCGGCGATCAGCTTCAGCCGGGCTTCCTTGTAGGTCGTTCCCGATCTGTTGGTCACCGTCACCCAGCCGCCGATGTCGACCTTCGTGTCGTCGGCGTTGGTCACCACGTTGTAATCGGCCCGCCATTTCATGTTCGTCGTCTGGTAGGCCATCCGCACCAGGTGCTTGCCTGGTTTGTCCGTGGCGATCTTCCAGACCAGCGTCGGCTTGGTGAGCAGCCCCTCGGGCAGCCGGCCGAACTGAATGTCCTGCACGTTGTCCTGCCGCTGGACCATGGCGATGCCGCCCGGTGTCTTCAGCACCAGTTGACTGCCGTCGAACGAAAGCAGCGACCCGGTGTACTTCTTGCCGTTGGTGGTCCAGACGCTGAGCGGCTTGTCGATGTACTTCTCCAGCAGCTTGTCGGCGCTGAGGAGGTCGAACTCGTAGTTCTGCTCCAGCACCGCCGTGCCGTCCGGGTCGGTCAGGCTCTTGAAGTAGACGCTGGTCGGGTCGATGTACTGGGCCACGCCCGTGAACTTGACGACCGACTCCCTCTCGGGAATCTCCACCTCGCGGTCGTCCTTCACGACCGCGTAGCCCTGGTTGTAAACGGTCACCGCCACCCCCGGCTTGTCCTGGGCCTTGGCCACCGTCGTCATGACCAACAGGCCGACAAACGCCGCTGAAACAGCCCACATGTGACGTTGCATTGCTGGAACCCTTTCAAATGAAATGAGGTTGGAATACTGCCACCATTACCATAGCAGGAACTTTGACGCCGCGGTTAACGGAAAAGTTCCGTGGAAATGTCTCCCATGCCGTGGCCGTCTCAGAGGTCGCCAAGGCACGGTCGGCATCAACTTTCTTGCCCTTGTCCTGCCGCCGCTTGAAACTTCCGCTCCCGGCGGGTAATCTAGACAAGCAACAGGTTGTTGGTTGCCGACCGTTTCCGTGCGGGCGGTCCCACCTCAGCACTCAACGAGTGAGGCTGGAGAAGTCATGGACATGATGGTTA
Organism: Anaerolineaceae bacterium; assembly: GCA_011682595.1. Next base: position 3,020 of record JAACEH010000029.1, on the reverse strand, counting down.
TTCGGGGCGGCAAGGCCCTCCATGGAACGGTGCGGGCCGGCGGGTCGAAGAACGCAGCCCTGCCGATGATGGCCGCGGCGCTTTTGGCCGAGGGCCGCATGAAGCTGCGCAACGTGCCCGACCTGATGGACATCCGGACCATGAGCCGCCTGCTGCGCTCCCTCGGGGTGGAGGTGGTTCGCAAGGGCCACACCCTGGAACTGGAGGTCACCGACCACAAGCCGGTCGAGGCCGTCTACGAAATCATGCGCACCATGCGGGCCGGCATCTGTGTTATGGGGCCGCTGCTGGCCCGCCGCCGCGAGGCCCGGGTCAGTCTGCCCGGCGGATGCAACATCGGCTCCCGCCCGGTCGACCTGCACACCAAGGGCATGATCGCCCTGGGGGCCCGCGTCAGGGTCGAGCACGGTTACCTCCTTTGCAGCGCGCCTCGCGGGCTGAAGGGTCGCGAGTTATACCTGGGCGGCCCCTTCGGCAGCACGGTGCTCGGCACGGCCAACGTCATGATGGCCGCCTCACTGGCTCGCGGCGCCACGATCGTCGAGGCTGCGGCCTGCGAGCCGGAAGTCCAGAACCTGGCCCGGCTCCTGGTGGCCATGGGCGCCCGGATCAGCGGCATCGGCACCCCGCGCCTCCAGATCAGTGGCGTGGCCAGGCTCGAGGCCGTGACCTTCGAGGTCATCCCCGACCGCATCGAGGCCGGGACCCTGCTGATGGCCGGGGCGGCAACGGGCGGACGGGTGACCGTCGAAAACGCGCGCTGGGACCACCTGATGGCCCCCCTGCACAAGCTCGAGGAGATGGGTGTCAAGGTCCGCCGCAGTCCCGGCGGGGCGATCAGCGTCGTGGGGCGCAAACGGTTCAAGCCGGTTGACGTGACCACGCTGTCGTTTCCCGCCTACCCGACCGACCTGCAGGCCCAGTTGATGGCCCTGCTGTGCCGTAGCGACGGCATCAGCGTGGTTACCGAGAAGGTTTTCCCCGACCGCTTCATGCACGTGGCCGAACTGAACCGCATGGGGGCCGACATCCGCAAGGAGAACAACATGGCCATCGTCCACGGCGTCCGCAAGCTCTCGGGCGCCCCGGTCATGGCCAGCGACCTGCGGGCCTCGGCGGCCCTTGTCCTGGCGGGCCTGGTGGCCGAGGGCGAAACGGAAGTGCGCCGCATCTACCACCTGGACCGCGGTTACGAGAAGCTGGACCGCAAGCTCCGCACGCTCGGGGCCGACATCCGCCGCAAGAAGCAGCCGGAAGGCGAACTGCCGAAAGATTGACCGCTTGCTGTCGGATAATCCGGCTATCGTGTGTGGGGGATCGTTCTGGCCGGGCCGAGAAGGGCGATGGGCCTGGCCTATTCCTCATACCGCTTCTTGGGTTTGTCGCCTCGTTTGGGAAAGACGCCTATGGGGCGGGGCTCGGCGACCATGAGTTTCCATCCCTGGTCGGTATCCTTGAACACGAAATTCAGATCGACGCCGCCTCGTTCAAAACGAAAGCGGTGGACCACCACGCCTCTCAGGTCGGCGCCTTCGCTCGGATCCTTGGGCCTGACCAGGTCCTGCCGCTGCAGGTTGCGCCCGTAGTAGTCGCCGAGGGTCGTCATGAAGCGGTGAATGTTCGAGCGCCACCGCTTGAAGGTCGGCCCCCGTTCGGCGATCAGCGGGTTATTGGCCGCCAGTTCCTGGTACACCGGCTCGTACTTCTCCTGCATCACGAGTTCCAGATAGCCCTGGGCCGCTTCGCGCAGCGTGCGAAGCAATTCCTTCTGGCGATACTGCATGTATCCGTGCTGGCCGATCGATCCGAGAATGAAGGCCGCCGACAGGACCGTGGCCACGGTGGCCGCCTTCAGCCCGATCAGCGTCCCCTCGCTTCGGCGGATCGCCCGCAGGGCGGCCACTGCCGCCGCCAAGGCAATCAGCGGCAGGACGATCAGGATGGGCAGGCGGTAACTGATGGCCGGAATCGACAGGTACGGTTGCTTGGGCAGCAGGGCCAGGGCCCCGAGGCCCGTCAGGATCAGGGCCAGGATGGCCTTCATGCTGACGGCGGCGTACTCCGGCTCGACCATGCGGTCCAGGTGGGCGTCGTCTCCCGCTTCTCGGGGGGGCTGATTTGCCGGGCTCTCTTTGCTCATGACAGTCAGTCGGTTCGCTTGATGACGATGGCCGTGCGATCGTCCCGAAACGGGGCGCCGGCGGCGAATTCTTCGCTCAGTTGAGCAATGACCGCGACGATTTCCGAGGCCGTCCCGTCGTGGTGTTTCCTGACCTCGGCCACGAAACGGTCCGACCCGATCATCTCGTTCAACGGGTTCACGCACTCCAGAATGCCGTCGGAGACGACCAGCAGCAGGTCGCCCGGCTCCATGCGCAGTTCGACTTCCGGCCACTGTTGGCCGGTCATGATGCCCAGCGGCAGACCGGTCGGCTCCAGGGTGTCCACGCGGCGGCCCTGGCGACACAGCAGGAAGGTGGGCCCCTGGCCGGCCGAACTGTAGCGGATGCGCCGCGCGGGGCCGTCGATCAGCCCGGCCAGCAAGGTCACGAACCGTCCGTCCGCCGTGTCGCTGACCAGCAGGTCGTTGGCCACCGAGAGGATCTTGGCCAGATCGTTGCAGTCGGAGGCCACGGCCCGGATGGCGGCCCGAGTCTCCGAAATCATCAGGGCCGGCCCGATGCCGTGACCCGTGGCGTCGCCCAGCAGGAACCCCACCTCGCCGCCCGGGGTGGCGAACAGGTCGAAAATGTCGCCGCCGGTCTGGTCGGCCGGCTCGGACCAGCCGGCGATGTCGAAGCCCTCCACCGGCGGAATGTCCGTCGGCAGCAGGGCCTGCTGGATTCGCCGGGCTACGTTCAGCTCGCGCTCGATCTCGATCTTGGCCCGGTACTGGTCCTGCAGTCGGGCACGGTCCAGGGCCACACCGGCCTGGCTGCCCAGCACGGCCACCAGGTACTCGTCGGCCAGGGTGAACGAGCCCTTGCGCTTGTTCAGCACCTCCAGCACGCCGACCAGGT
>JAACEH010000279.1 GCA_011682595.1 Anaerolineaceae bacterium | reverse complement strand
GGCCAGGTACAGTCCGCGGTCGACCTGGCCGATGATCTCCTCGGCCGTCCGCTCGCCCAGCAAAACGTCCAGGTTGGTATGGCGCACGCCGCCGCAAGGTCTCCTGACTCGCACAGTGAGGGTGCGTGCTGGGCAGGCACACGGTTGACTATTCATGCCGCCGGGCGTGGTCACCCCGACTTCATCGGGGCAAACTGAGCGGCCCCGGCACCCGGCGATCACACACTGTGGGTCTGCGACAAGGCAGACATGGCCGCCGAGATTTCCTCGGCGGTCTTTTTTATGCCTTTCAGAATGGCTTCCTTGTGCTTGCCGGAGAACCTGTACTCGGGCAAGAAGATGCCGAGAGCCGCCACCACCTTGTCATCCTCGACGACGGGACAAGCAATGCTGACGAAGCCGGCATCGGTGAAGTAAATGGCCATGTTCGTCTGACGAATGTGATACAGAGCCGCATAGAGGCCTTTCTTGCTCTTGACCTCGGGCCAGGTTTTCCCCGGCAAGCCCGTGCTGCGAATGAATGCTTCGAGTTTCTCCGCACTCAGATGCGCCAGGAGAAGTCTCCCGCTGGCCATCCGGTAAACCACCTCGCTGGCTCTGAGCAAACCATTATAAACGACCATCGTCTCAATGTTGACCTGGCCCCCCTGTGTGCCGTCGATCTGGCAGAGGTTGAAACGGACGTTTTGATTCAGGGTGGCCAAGTTGACCATCTCCCGCACCTCGCAGGCGAACTCGGCCATCAGTGGCTCGACTACCGCCATAAGGCCTTTGCGGTACGGCCCTTTGCGAGTCAGGAAAAAGGCCATGGGACCCAGCTGATAGCCCTTCCTCCGGGCAACCTGCTCGGCATAATTGAGTTCCACGAGCGTCTTCAGGACATGTGCGCAGGTGGCCTTGTGGAGACCAAGATTCGATGCAATTTTCCCCAGGGGCCAAGGCCTCTCAGGAGTCATGGCCAAGAACTCGAGAATTCGTAAGCCCTTTTGCAGCGAAAGAATCATGTTTGCTATCTCCAACTGCTAGACTGTCAGGCGAAATATACCATCGGTCTCCCGTCCCGTCAAGCCTCGGTACGCCGACGTAGCTGCAAACACCGCTTCTCCCCGTCGGCGTTTCGCACAGTGAAACACTTCGGGGGCGTCCGAGCCCCAGCGTATGTGATGGCGAAACATGCGCAGTTGTTGCTGAAAAACGTGCTCCGAAATTTGACCGCCCTGAGTTCTGGTTGTATGGTTGTAATGTGCAATGAGGGACGTCCTACCCCACTCACATTGCGTGGTTATTTTGGGCGGTATCCGACGGGTATGACGAGGCGGGGAGGAGGGTATTGCGACTCATGGCGCCGTCTTTGTTTCTTGGCAGACGCTTCGTCAGGTCGGCACATACAAGTCGTTGGGCTCTTTATTGAAGAGGAGGCACTTAGCGAGAAAAGTACTTGTAGTTTATTGTGTCCGTAATGACCAATCATACACTTTTTAGTAGGAAGGGAGATGAGATGAGAATGTGGCGACGATTTCAGATGAGTAGGGGGGTCTGGGTGGCCCGGTTGACGGCCCTCGGGGTCTGCCTGGCCCTGGTTCCGGTCGTGACGGCCGACGTGAACATGCAGTATGTCCTGGTGGGCAATGCCGGCAACGGGGGCCATGTGACCACCGCCGGCACCTACGGTGCCGTCAGTTACGAGTACAAGATCGGCAAGTACTTGGTGACGAACACTCAGTACACAGAGTTCCTCAACGTCGTGGCGGCCGCGGATCCTCGCGGACTCTACAATGTGAACACGTCTGGGATTACGCGGAGCGGCGCCTCGGGCGGTTACTCCTACTCCGTGGCAGGCGGGAAGGGGGAGCACCCGGTGGACTATGTCAGTTTCTGGGACGCCTGTCGTTTCGCCAACTGGCTGCACAACGGCCAGCCCACCGGGCTGGGCGAGGTCGACGGCAGCACAGAGGACGGGGCTTACGACCTTAACGTGACGAATCCAACCTACTCCACCATCAGCCGGGATGCCAATGCCCAGGTGTGGATTCCTGATGAAAATGAGTGGCACAAGGCCGCCTATCATAAGAACGATGGGGTCACGGCCAACTACTGGGACTATGCGACCCAAAGCGACGAGATACCCGCTGCCCAGGGCCCGCCGGGCGGCGCCAACTCTGCGAACTATAGCAACGCCGTCGGCGGGCTTACCAATGTCGGGGCCTACACCGCCTCGGGCAGCGCCTATGACACGTTCGACCAGAACGGCAACATGTTCGATTGGGTCCACGATGTGGGCGCGTCGGAGCCTTGCATTCGTGGCGGGGCTTATAATACATCGGGCTCCGCCTACTTGCGATCCCCTGGGCACATTTCAAAGCTGCCGACTGATGAAATGGGGCATTACGGCGGGATTCGTGTTGCCACAGTTCCCGAGCCGGCGACCATGGGTCTGCTGGGCCTGGGCATGATGGGCCTGGTGCTGCGGCGGCGCAGGAGATAGGTGCTTACTACCTCCTGCTGTCGGTGGAAACGAGAGTTTTTTACTCAGTGTGGTTGTTCAGAAGCGTTTGATAGTGAGGCGGCCGCGGTTCTTTCCTTCTGCTCGTGGCCTCCTTTCGTTGACCAAGCCGCCCGTCCCGCGGAAAACATGGGCGGGTGGCACAGCTTGGAATGAGCGGTGCCATGGTCTGGCCCGCAGGCCAGGCCATCTCGTGCTTCGCCCGTACGGGCTTCGCAGAATAGCAGAGGGAGTGCTCGAAGTATAATCGTGGCCTGGCCCATCCTGATTCCATCGGGATGTGGCCATGATCTGGTAGACTGTGGTGGGCCAGTAGGGTCAACAGACCAGACATCTTATAGCAAGTCCGGACGCTACTCCGTCCCGGCGACCTGGACGTCCTGGATGCGCACTGTCGGCATGAGGTTGCCCGGCTCCTGGCGGTAGTCCGAACTGACGGCGTCGACGGCCGAGGCCAGGTCGAGCATGTTGCCGGCGATCATCACGTTTTCGACCGGATGAACTATCTGGCCCGCGGAGATCAGGAAACCGAAGTCCACGCTACCCGAGAGGTCGCCGCTGGTGGGGTTCGGCGAAAAATGCGAGATGGCCAGGT
>JAACEH010000278.1 GCA_011682595.1 Anaerolineaceae bacterium | reverse complement strand
GGAATGGTCACCAGGATGATCAACGGCTGAGCCCACGAACGAAACTGCATGGCCATGATCAGGTAGATCAACACGACGGCGGCCAGGCCCACCAGCACGAAGTCCCGGATGGTCCGCTGCATGACCTGGTACTGGCCGGTGAAAAGCTGACCTTCGTCCAGGCGTACCGTTGCCTTCTTGCCTTCCAACGCAACGCCGGCCGGCGGGAAGAGCGAGGCGACAATCCGAAGATGATCGGCGTCGACGATCTCGCCGAGCACCTGTCCAGCCTGGACGGCCTGGCCTGTGCTGGCGCGGCGACGGGTGAAAACACCGGCCATCGGCGCGATAATGCGGAGTTGTTCCTCGAAGGAATCCAAGGCAAGTTGCGCATGGCGAACTTGGCCCTGAAGTTGAAGTTGGATCTGCTTCGCGGCCGCCAGGTCGTCTTTTGTGGCCAGATGCTCGGCGAGACTCTGCTGGAAGCGGGCGACCGTCTGATCAGCCAATGCGAGTTGCGACTTGAGCGACTTGACGCCCGCCTCAAGCCGGGCCCGCTCGGATTCGACGCGAGGTCCGCCCAGACGCATGACCACCGCGCCGGCCTCGACGGGCACCTGGTCGCCGGCCTCGATGGCCTCGACGCGGCCGTCCACCAGCGCCGTCAGAGATACCGAGGCGCGAGCTTCGACGACACCAATCCAGGGCAGACGGGAAGAAAACGTCCGCCAGACCGGCTGTGAGGTGGAAATCCGGATGTCCGTCGGCGATGGTGTTTTCGCGTCCGGCTGTTCAACCGGCGGGGCGCCGGCTTTCAGATATCGATACGTCAGGAGGGGGCTGCCCGCTGCGACGGTCAGCAGCACCACGATCATGATAATCCAGCGTGTTGCCTTCATGGCGATACCTCCTGTCCGCCTGCCGGCGCGGCGGTGTGCGTCCTCGGCGGTTGGGGAACCCGGTACATCCCGGCCGCCAACTCCAGGGCTATGACGGCTTCGGCCAATTGCCCCTTGAGTGCGATCTCTTTCAGCCGGCTGTCAGCCAGTTGGTCCCGTGCGGCGTAGGTGCTCAGCGCGTCGGCCCGCCCGGCGGCCAGGGCGCCGCTATAGAGGTTGACGAGTTTCTGGAAATCGGCCTCGGCGGCCTGGGCGGCGGCGATCAGGCGATTCAGAAAACGAATCCTGGTCAGGATCATCTCGATGTCAGATCGGGCCTGGAAGACGCGGTCGGTGTACTCGTCGAACAGCCTCTGCCGGGTCGCCCGCTCAACGGCGATTCGCCCCTGGTTGCGGTCGAAAAGGGGCAACTCAATGGCCAGTGCGAACCCGGCCGTCTCAACGGTGTCGGTGTCCCGTCCGATCGTCGGACCGATGCTGATCCTCGGGAACTGGCCGAGTATGGCGGCGCGGACGGCTGCCTCCCGGCTGTCGTAGCCGCGACGCAGAGCCAGCAGGTCAAGCCGCCTCTTCTCCAGTCCGCCCAACAACTCTTTGGCGCCAGGCGCCTCGAATCGAGGCGGCAACTGAATGTCATCGGCCAGATGAATTCTCGCTTCGGCGGGCAACCCCAGCAGACGCTTGAGTTTCAGACGCTGTTGGCCGGCTTGCCTTTTCCGATTGAGCAGCCTCTGGCTTGTCTGTCGGCTCGCCGCCTCGGCAACGGCAAGGTCCGTTGCTGTTCTCCAGCCGCGAGCGACCGCTTTGCGGATAAGGGCCGACTGCTGCGCCCCAAACCGATCACTTTGCTCGGCCAATGCAATCTGGCGCTGCAGACATGCCAGCCGATAGACGGCCATCTTAGCGGCCTGGCCCGTCTGCCACTCCCGCCAGGCGATGTCCAGATCGACGGCGGTCCGGCGGGCCTCGGCCTGGCTGACCTTCGCGGGACGGCGGATCAGCGATGTCACGTCCCAACTCAATCCCACCCCGAAGGCGTTGACGGCCCCCGCCGTATCGCCGCCGACGGGAACATCAAGGCTGTAAGACAATTGGGGATTGGGAAGCAGACCCGCCTGGAGCAGTTGGGCCTCGGCAATGCCGCGGCCGTCACGTATCGTTCGCAGGGAGGGGTTGAGCAGCACGGCCAGCACGGCCGCCTCGTCCGGCGAGAGGCCGTCTTGCAGGTCGAAAGACAGCGGCCGAAGAATCGGATGCTTGATCTGCCCGGCTTGAATGCGAAGCTCGGCCACGTTCGGAGGCGAGAGACTCCGTTCGACTGCGTTCGGGTTGATGGGCATGGCGCGATACTGCGCGCAGCCGGTCAGCAGCATCAAGGCCGCCAAGGCCAATATGAATATGGTTAGCCTGTCGAGCACGCGCCGCTCCTGGAGAAAATCCATCATGGATCTGCCACCATTATCGGATACGCAGTTGACCACAGACTTACCGGAAGATTACATCTTGGCAATGTTTGGGTGTGGGCCTGAAAGTTCTCAGGCGGTCGCGGCCGAGCGAGGCAGAATAATGGTGAAGGCGCTGCCCTGGCCGGGGCGGCTGGTGACCTGGATATCCCCGCCGTGGGCGCGGATGATCGCCCTGGCCAGCGGCAGGCCCAGGCCGTTGCCCTGCGTCGAGCGGCTGGGGTCTGCCCGATAGAATCGCTCGAAGATGTGCCGGATGGATTCGGGGTCGATGCCGTTCCCGGAATCCTTCACTGTCACCTTGACTTGTGAGTCGCTACCGACGACGGCAACACGCACGCTGCCGGCAGTCGGGGTGAACTTCAGGGCATTATCAATGAGGTTGGCAATCCCGCGCTGAAGCCGGCTGAGGTCGCCGGTTGTCATCAACGGATCTGCCGCAACCTCGACCTCTAAATGAATGTCCTTTTCCTGGGCGAGCGGCTCGAATAGTTCGCATGCCCGGCGGACAATGTCACCAACGTCCACCAGTCGGTCCGGCACGGCGAGCATGCCCGAATCCGCCTGGGCGATCTCCAGCATGGTATTGATCATCCCCACCAGCCGGTCGCTTTCCTCGACGACCGCGCCGGCCATCTGGCCATATTCAAGACACAAGACTTTCGAAGCACACGGGCCTCATGAGCCGTATCTAAACGAAGATTTAACAGTTGTTCCGATCTTTTGTCAATCGTTCACCCGCCGGCCTCCTCTTTACGATT
>JAACEH010000028.1 GCA_011682595.1 Anaerolineaceae bacterium | reverse complement strand
GACGCATGTTCCGTGGTTCCACGACATGGGCTCTCCAAGCAGCCCATGCCACCCCGTCGCATGAAAAATCCACCTACAAACGTGACGTGCACCCAGCCGCGAAGCCGCGATGTGCTCTCGACGTGGCCTGCCGTTAAAGAACGCTCGCCCGGACGGCTTTGTGCAGGGCCAGGACCTGCTCCAGGCTCAGGGTTTCGCCGCGGACGCCGGGGTCGATGCCGGCCGAGGCCAGCACCTGACCCCAATGGCCGCGCAGGGCGTCAATCCCCGCCGCCAGTTCCAGGCTCTTCTGGCAGGTCTTGCGACGGTGGCCGAACAGCCCCGCGACCACCGATTGCAAGAGCGGCAGATCGCCCACCGCCTCGTACCTGGCCGCCTCGGGCCGCAAGCGGACCAGCGTCGAGTGGACCTGGGGTTTGGGCCAGAAGACATTGGGCGACAGGTCGTGCAGCCGCTGGACCCCGCAGAGGGCCTGGGCCAGGATGCTCACCTGACCGTAGAGGGAAGTAGCCGGCCGGGTCGCCAGACGGTCGGCAAGTTCCTTCTGAACCGTGAAAACCAGCAGGTGCGGGCGCGGCCGGCCCACCAGCAGGTTCATCACCAGCGGCGTGGCGATGGCGTAGGGCAGGTTGGCCACCAGCTTCAGCCGGGCGTCGCCGACCGCGGCCATCGCTTCGGTCACCACGGCCAGAACCTGCGGGGCGACCTCGTGCTTTCGGGCCAGGGCGTCGGCGACCACGATTTCGACGTTCCCGCACCCGGTGAGCACCTCGTCCAGAATGGCCGCCAGGCGGCGATCTGTCTCGACGGTCACCACCCGGGCGGCCCGCTGGGCGAGCATCGCCGTCAGGCTGCCGGTGCCGCCGCCGACTTCCAGCACCACGTCGCGCGAGGCGTCCAGCTCGGCCGCCTCGACGATCATTCGCATCAGGTTGCCGTCGATGAGAAAGTTCTGGCCCAGCCTGTGGTTCGGCTGGAGGTCTCGGGCGGCAAGAAGTTGTTGGATTTCAGTCAGTGTCTGTGGCATGTCAGCCTCAAGCGGGCACCCGCAAGGGGTGCCCCTACGACTTGCGCCTGTGGGCGTCATACATCCGGACGGCCATGCGGATGGCGTTTTTCATCGACGACGGGTCGGCCATGCCGCGACCGGCGATGTCGAAGGCCGTACCGTGATCGACGCTGGTGCGGATGGCCGGGATGCCGATGGTGATATTCACGCTCTCCTGGAAGGCCACGGTCTTGATCGGGATCAGCCCCTGGTCGTGGTACATGGCCACCACGATGTCAAACTCCCCCTTCATGGCGGCCCGGAAAATCGTGTCGGCCGGCAGCGGACCGAACACGCGGACACCCTCCCGGCGAGCCTGCTCCAGGGCTGGAGCGATTGTTTCGCCTTCCTCGTGGCCGAAGCGACCGCCCTCCCCCGCGTGAGGGTTCAGCCCGCAGACGCCCAGCCGCGGCGCAGCGATACCGAAGAGATCCTTGAGCGCCCGGTCGGCCAGCCGCACGGTCGTCAGGATTCGCTCCGTCGTGAGGCTGCCCGGCACGTCGGCCAGCGACATGTGAATAGTCGCCAGCACCACGCGCAGCGGCCCGCCGGCGAACATCATGGCCACCTCCGGGCTCTCGAACTTTTCGGCGAACAGTTCCGTGTGGCCCGGCCAGGGGTGACCGGCCAGCTTGATGGCCTCCTTGCTGATCGGCCCGGTGGTCACGCCGTCTAAACAACCGTTCTTGATGGCCTGGATTGCCGCCAGGATATAGCGGACGCCGGCCTGGCCGCCGGCCGCAGTGACCGACCCGACAGGAATCGCCGAGTAGTCGATCTCGGGGAACTCGACCAGCGTAACGCCCGGCGCCGCCTCAAGGTCCTGAGCGGGTCCAAGGGCTGCAAACTCGTCGGCGGTCACCGACCGGCGATCGAACTCGGCGAAGGCGCCGCCGTCCGGTTTTTCCCACAGGCGATGGTAGCCAAAGACCACGAAGTCGGCCAGAGACCGAATCTCGGGGCTGCTCAGGGCCTTGGCGGTGACTTCCGGCCCGATGCCCGCGGGGTCGCCGACCGTGATGCCCAGGCGGGGTCGATCGCTCATAAGAAGGCTTCTCCGGGAGAGAGGACTCTCGGCCACTTGGCTCGTCCATCATTCTAGTCGATTGCCGCCGCCCGTCCAGATGTAACCCTACTCGTCCTCGTCTTCGATCTTCATGAACTCCTCGTGCAGCGCGGCGTAGACGCCGCCCAGTTCGATGAGCTGCTGGTGAGTTCCCCGCTCAACAATGCGGCCATGGTCGAGCACCAGGATCTGGTCGGCCCGCCGCACCGTCGACAGCCGGTGGGCGACGATGAAGCTGGTCCGCCGTTCGATCAGCCGCTCCAGGGCGTACTGAATGGCCAGCTCGGTCTGGGTGTCGACGCTGCTGGTGGCCTCGTCGAGCATCAGGATCCGCGGGTCGGCCACCATGGCCCGGGCGATCGAGACCAGTTGCCGCTGGCCGGCCGAAAGGTTCTCGCCGCGCTCGCCGACCTGCGTCTGGTAGCCCAGGGCCAGCCGCTCGAAGATGTGGTGGCAACCCAGCACCTTGCACAGCCGGATCACCTCGTCGTCGCCGGTCTCGGGACGGGCGAACTTGATGTTCTCCATCACCGACCCGTCGAACAGGAAGTTCTCCTGCAGGATCAGTCCGGTCTGAGTGTGCAGGCTTTCCTGGGTAACCTGGCGAACGTCATAGCCGTCGATAGTGACCGAACCGGAGGTCACGTCATAGAAGCGGTTGACCAGGCTGACGATGGTCGTCTTGCCGCTGCCGGTATGGCCGACCAGGGCGACCGTCGTGGCCGGCGGCACCTCAAAGGAGATGTCCTCCAGGACCGGCGTGCCGGGCAGGTACTCGAAGCTCACCTGGTCGAAGCAAACCTGCCCGCGGATTCGCGGCAGGGCAACGGCCCCCGGGGCGTCCTGAATTCGCGGCGGCCGGTCCAACAGTCCGAAGACCCGTTCCCCGGCGGCCATGGCCTGAAGAACGTGGTTGTAGCCGTGGGCCAGTTCGCGGATGGGCTGAAAGACCATGCCGATCCACCGCCAGAAGGCCACCAGGGTGCCGAACATCAGGGCTCCCATGGCCACCTGCCAGCAGCCCCAGCCGAGCACCGCGGTCACCGCCGTGACGCTGAGCACCTCGATGACCAGCAGATACCAGCCCTGGTAGCGGGCGGTCCGCATGAAACTCCGGGCGTTGACCAGGTTCAGCGAGTCGTACTGCCCCAGGTTCTCGTCTTCTCGCGTGAAGGCCTGGACGACGCGCACCCCGGAGACCATTTCAGCGACGTTGGCCGTCAGCCGCGAGATGTCGCGCCGCACTCTCCGCCAGGCCGGCCGGGCCTTGCGGCGATAGCGGTCCGAGGCCACGTACATCAGCGGCGCAACGGCCAGCACCACCAGGGCCAGTTGCCAGTTGAACCAGATCATCATGGCCGAGGCCCCGGCGAAGAAAGCCGCCGAGCGGACCAGCAGCGAGGCCATGCGGGTCATGACCATGCAGACGATCCGCACGTCGCTGTGCCCGCGTGCGATCAGCCATCCGACCGGCGTGCGGTCGAAGTACGACATGTCCATGGCCTGGACCTTGTCGAAGCAGGCCTGCCGCAGGTCCCGCTGCACCCGCTCGCGGTTCAGCCCCAGGATGTAGCTGGCCAGCGACGAGCAGACGTAACTCGCCGCCAGGAGTCCCAGCATCCCCGCGGCGGTCATCAGCAGACCGTTGATGTCGCCGCCGGGGATGTCCACGTCGATGGCCTGTTTCAGCAGCAGCGGCCAGCAGACGTTCAGCCCCGCCGCGAGCACGCTCAGCAGCAAACCGAGAACAAAGGTCACCCGGTAGGGACGCATGAAGGAGAGCATGCGGCGGATGATCGACCACTGCAGCGGCCGTGCGAAACGCTCGAACTCGCGGCGCTGGATTTTCGGTCCACCCTGAACATTTGCCGCGGCCCGGCTCATGTGTCACCTCCCGCCCCGTCCGGCGACGGTGAATCGGTTCCGGACAACTCCTCGGACTGCGACTCGCACAAGGCGCGGTAGAACTCGTTTCGCCCGATCAGCTCATCGTGGCGGCCCAGGTCTTCGATCCGTCCGTCGCGCAGGACCACCACCCGGTCGGCCGAGCGAATGGTGGCCAGCCGGTGAGCGATGATCAGCGTCGTTCGCCCGCGCATCAGGGCCCTCAGACCCTGGCGAATTCTGAACTCGGTCACAGGGTCGACGCTGGCCGTGGCATCGTCGAGCACCAGGATGCGCGGCTTCATCAGGATGGCCCGGGCGATGGCCACCCTCTGCCGCTCGCCGCCGGAGAGCGACACGCCGCGCTCGCCGATCTCGCTGTCGTAGCCGAGAGGAAATTCGTGAATGAACCCGTGGGCCTGGGCCATCTCGGCCGCCTGAATAACCTCGCCGCGACTGGCTTCCGGCTGGCCGTAGGCAATGTTCTCGGCGATGGTGCCGCGGAACAGGAACGTCTCCTGAAAAACCATGGCCACGTTGCGGCGAAGGTTAGTCAGGCGAACCTCGCGTATGTCGCGCCCGTCGATGAGGATTTGCCCTTCGGTCGGATCGTAGAATCGCGGCAGCAGGCTGACGATGGTGCTCTTGCCGGCCCCGGTCGGTCCGACCAGGGCGATGATCTCGCCGGGCTCGACCGTGAGGTTCACATTCTCGATGGCCGCGGGCGTGGCCGGGTTCTTCTCGATGGCCATCCGCTGGACAACGTCGGCCTCCGGCGGCGGCGCTTCCTGGTACGAGAAACTGACCTTGCGAAACTCGACTTTCCCGCCGCCCGGCGGCAGGTCCTGGGCCGTTTCGCCGTCGGCCACCAGGGAACGGACCTCCATCAGGGCCACGATGCGTTCGAATGCCGCCCGGGCCTCCTGGGCCCCTGCCCCGACCTCCATCAGCGGGTGAAGTTTCCACAGCAGCAAACGGACGAAGAACAGATAGCCGATCAGGTCGCCGATCTTGAGATTGATTCCCCCCGGAAGGCCGGCCTCGGCGCCGATAATGCACAGGCCGCCGAAGACGATGATCAGAATCTCCGGCAGCCGGGTCAGGTTGAAGATGCCGAACATGCCGAAGGAGCGCAGCACGTGAACCCTCATGGCCAGGCCCACCAGCTTGCCGAGCGTTTCGCGGTACCGGCTCTGTATCATCTCCTGCCGGCCGAAGGAGCGGATGACGCGGACCCCCGCGATGCCCTCGGTGAGCCCCGAGGTCATGACGTCGACCTCGTCGCGAACCGCCCTGCGGAGGAGTCGCAACTTGCCGGTCACCTTCCAGAACAGGTAGAGCAGCAACGGGAAGACCGCCACCGCGACCAGGGCCATTCTCGCGTTGAGCACAACCATGGCCACGGCCATCAGGACGGCCACGACAACGGCGTCGAAGGCCTCGATGAAGTTCATGGTCAGGAAGTTGCGGATCTGGTTGACGTCGCCGGTGGCCCGCTCGATGATCTGGCCGTTGGTCAGACGGTCGAGGTGGTTGAAACTGAGTTGCTGGATCTTGGCATAGATCCGAGTCCGCAGGTCGCGCAACAGGGCCACCGACAGCCGCATGACGATCGGGGCTCGAAAACGCAGCAGCAGTGCGCCGATCACCCCGCAGACAAAATAGATGAGCACCGGCAAGACGGCGCTCACGATCTTTTCGTTCCGGGTAGGCAGGTTGGCGAGGGCTTCACGTTCGGCCCTGATTTTCTCGGCCAGGATTTTCTCGGCGGCATCCCTGCCCTCCCGGGCGGCGGCTGCCTGAAGCTCATTTTCGGCGGCAGCCAGGGCGGCAATCCGCTCCTGGAGAGCTTTCTTCGCGGCGGCCAGCTCTTGGGCGGCTTTCTCGGGGGCGGCGTCCCGCTTGATAATCCGCTGGAGGGCGTTAAAGCCCTTGGCGATGATGATCGGCCTGGCCAGCAGAAAGAAATTCATGGCCACGACGATCAGCAGCGCCGCCCGGAATTGTTTCTTGAAGGGCTTCAGAAATGAGGTGATCTGCCAAAGATCTCTCAGGGCAGATCGAGGCTTTTCTGATTTGTCGGCGTCCATGATTTTGTCTAAACGACAACAACAGTGCCAAAACAAATGGGCCGCTGCCTGGCGGCCTTTGCGGGTACGGCTGACTGTCAACAGTTCTTCACTTTCCCTACTTTTCCTCAATACGATTCTAGCAGGTTTTGCGGAGAGTACAATACCGGGGTTCGGTGATTTTTGCAGTCGCCGGCGGGTGCCATGGTCTGGCGCAGCCAGGCCATGACGAGCGTTCGGGAGATGACACGCACGGACCTTCGGTCAGACCGTGGCACCCACGCTGACTGTCAACAACTCGGCCCTTATCCGTCGTCCATGAGCCTGGCTCGCAATTGGCCGCAGGCCGCGTCGAGGTCGGCGCCCTTGCGTCGCCGCAGGCAGGCCTCCACACCGCGGTGCTTCAGTTCGGTGAGAAATCCTCGGCACACCGAGCGGGGCGGGGCGGCCAGGTCCGCTCCGGCGGCCACGGGGTTGAGCGGAATCAGGTTGACCATGGCCGGAAAATCGCCCAGCAGGTCGGCTAGTTCCCGCGCACAGTCGAGCGAATCGTTCAGCCCGGCGATCAGGACATACTCGAAGGTCACCTTGCGGGTCGTCCGCTCGAAGTAGTAACGGGCCGCCTCGATGATCTCGGCAATGGGCCTCCGGCCGGCCCCGCCGACCAGGCGGCGGCGCACGGAGTCGTTCGGGGCGTGCAGCGAAACGGCCAGGTGAATCTGCACCCCGAGATCAGCCAGGCGGCGAATGCCCCCGACCAGCCCGCAGGTTGAAACCGAGATCTTTCGGGCTCCGATGGCCATGCCCAGGGGGTGGTTGATCAGGTCCAGCGCCGCGACCAGCGCGTCGAAGTTCGCCAGCGGCTCGCCGATGCCCATGAAGGTGACGTTGGCCAGGCGGCGGCCGGGGGCGAGGTGGTCGCGGATCAGCAGAACCTGCTCGACCATCTCGAACGCTTCGAGGTTGCGGACCAGCCCTTCCTTGCCGGAGGCACAGAACACGCAGCCCATCCGGCAACCCACTTGCGAGCTGAGGCAGGCCGTGCCGCGGCGACCCGAGGCCAGGTACGCGCACTCGACCAGGTGGCCGTCGGACAGTCGCAGGGCCAGCTTGAAACTGCCATCGGACGAAACGCGCCGCTCGGCCACCTCCAAAATTCGCAGGGCATATCGCCCGGCCAGTTGCCGCCGCAGATCCTTGGGCAGGCTGGTCAGCTCGTCGAACGAGCGGGCGTTGCGGCCATAGACGCCCTGCAACACCTGGCCGGCGACGAACTTGCGGTGGCCCGCGGCCAGGAGTTCGGCCTCCAGGTCGGCGGGTGATATTGCAGCAATGGATTGCTTCATGACGGAGAGATTTCAGTCGAGAAAACCGGCCTCGCGCAGTTTGTCCACGGTCAGGCCTTGGCCCGCGGCGCCGAGGGCTTTGAGGATGTACTTGCCGAGAATGTCGGTCTCGATGTTGGCGGCCTGGCCGACCTTCAGGTCGCCGAGCGTCGTCTGGTCAAGAGTCGTCGGAATCAGGGCCACGCTGAACCCCGCGGCGGTCACCTCGGCCAGGGTCAGGCTGACCCCGTCAACGGCGATGCTGCCCTTAGGGACTATCTGGTCGAGCAGGGCTTTCGGGGCCTCGAAGACCCAGAGCTTCTCGCCGCCCTGCTCGCCCCGCCGGGTGAGGCGGGCCAGGCCGTCGATGTGCCCCTGGACAAAATGACCGCCCATCCGGCCGCCGACCGCCAGGGACCGCTCCAGGTTCACCCGGTCGCCGGCCTTAAGACCGCCCAGCGTCGTGCGGCCCAGCGTCTCGGGCACGGCCTCGAAAGCGGCCACCGGCCCACTGAGCGCCGCCACGGTCTGGCAACACCCGCTGACGCTGATCGAGTCGCCAAGCCGAACGTCCTCGCCCACCACCGCCCCCAGGTCAATCTCCAGCCGCCGCCCGGCCGCAGTGCTCGCCACCGCGCGGACAACCCCGATCGCCTCAACCAATCCGGTAAACATGGCTCAAAGAATATCACACCCGCCCAAAAAACGCAACGCAGCAAGTCGCCAGTTCATGGCCACGCAAGCGTGGACCATGCCACCCTCGGCCCCGGCAACCGTGCAGACGTACGTCGGAAAACACTGCTGCAAACTGCGCAGCAGTGGCACCCGGCTCGCCCCCTGCCGGGTGAAACGCTATAGTAAATGAAGCCCCAAGTGTCAACTCAACCATGACACTTGGGGCTTTATAAAAAAGAAGGAGGACTCTCCAGAATGCTTATTTCTTTTTGCGACGCAGCACCAGACCCAGCATGCCCAGGCCCAGCAGGCCCATCGTCGCCGGCTCGGGAACGGGAACAAGTGCGACGTTATCGACCGACACGCCCGTGCCAGTGCCTATGTCGCTTGTGAACACCAACCCGAAGTAACCGTATTGCCTTGTCAGCGAGATGTCAGCGGAGTATGTGGCAGCACTCACCGTGCTGATGTTGCCGGCATCCAATTCGTAAATGGCGAAACCGTTGTACCAGGTGGTGTCGTCGACACCAATATCGCCGTTATCCGGTGCGCGAAGAGAAAGACGGTCTAACATGGGGTCATACCTATTCCATGCGCCCGTATGCCCGGGGATGTGGGCGATGCCGTACAGGCGATAGTCCAGCCCAAGAGGGCCGCCGTCGAAGTCGTAGTCGAACTTGAATGTCACCGTCTTGCCATTGTCATAGTCGCCGCCCGGGTTGGTGGCGATTTGCCCGAAGCCCTCTTGGCCGCCGGCGTAGCTGGAGTTTCGTACAGCCGCGCCGCCGGTGACGTCCCAATGATTGCCACCACCTTTATAAACAATCCAGCCGTCGTCAATCGGAGTTCCGTCGCCACCCTCCGTCCCTGAGAGCTCTTCCCAGGCTTGGCCGGCCCAACCGCTGGAAAAATCACCGTTGACGATCGGATCCGCCTGGGCCGTGGCGCACAACATACAGACAGCCAGCAATGCAACGAATTTCGTCTTCATCTCCTGCTCCTTTCAGTGAAGCTGCTCCAAACTACTGTTATGGTTGGTCATTCCAGTCACAACAACTGATAACAGGCGCGTTTTTCTCCTCCATAAAAGGCCCAGCGACTTGTTATGTGCTGCCTGACAGACGCCCTTCAACTCCAGGGGAGATACTGCCATTCCATCAATTAAGTATGACGCCAAAACCAAGTGGGGGCAACATTCCGCCAACTTTTGGCCGGCGGCTGGGGATGCCGCCCTAAGTGTCGCCGTAGCAACACCTTACGCCTGACAAATGACCCCTCAGGCGCTGCTTCCGCCCGCTGCAAGAAAAATCTTGACACCCGTTCCGGGAAGTTACATACTGTCCTTAGATCAGGGGGCGCATATCACGGGCGATGCACATGTATTCGGCCAGCGGTCAGGAGGAGCAGGTGGGACAGCCCAGGGTTGTAAGCAGAATCGTCGAGAGGCTCATCAGAAAGATCGCCGAGGGCGTCTGGCAGCCCGGGGCGACTGTGCCCGCGGGCCGTCGCCTGGCGACCGAGTTCGGCGTCTCGCTGATGACCATTCAGGCGGCACTGCGGCGTGCCGCCGACTACGAGTTGCTCGATGTCCACCAGCGGCGACCGATGGTTGTCCGGCCCGGGGCCGTGGATCGTGCCCAGCGGCTGCTCGCCCGGCCGTCGGCCCGCCCCGTGGGGCGTCGGGTGGCCATTCTCATTCCCGACGACTGCCTGCCCCTCACCAAACCCAGCCCCATTTGGGGCCTGATAGTCAGGGAAATGACCCGGGAAGCCAAGCGGAGAAAGATGCAGGCCACGTTGGTCGGATGGGCGCCGCGCGAGCAGGTGGCC
>JAACEH010000277.1 GCA_011682595.1 Anaerolineaceae bacterium | reverse complement strand
TTCAAGGACCGCCGGGTCCGCTTGGCCATGACACACCTGGTGCCGCGCCGGCGGATGGCCGAGCGCTTGCTCAACAACATGTCCGAGGTGGTGACCGGCCCCTTCTGGCCCGGCACCGACAAGGTCACCGTGCCGCTGCAATACGACCGCTCGATCAAGCCCTGGAGGTTTGACCCCGAGAAAGCCCTGGCCCTTCTGGCTGAGGCCGGGTGGCGCGACACCGACGGCGACGGCATTCTGGACAAGGACGGTCTGTCATTTGTGTTTCAACTGCTCATTGTCGCGGGCTCGGACACCGGCCTGGACATCGCCGGCGTGGTCAAAGAGGAAATGGGCCGCGTTGGCATTCGCATGGAGATCATGCAGTTGGAATGGACGGTCTTCGTCGAGAAACTCGACACTCGCAAGTACCAGGCCATCCTGCTCGGTTGGAGCGGCAGCATCGAGGGCGACCCCTACCAGATCTGGCATTCCTCGAGCATCAAGAATCGGGGCTCGAACCACATGGGCTTCAACAATGCCGAGGCCGACCGCCTGATCGAGGCCGCCCGCGTGGAGTTCGACGTCAAGAAACGAAACGCTCTGTACCACCAGTTCCACCGCCTGCTGCACGAGGAGCAGCCCTACACCTTTCTGTTCCACACCCCTTCGCGAGCGGCGGTCCACAAACGTTTCCGCGGCGTGAAGGTGCACTTGCTGGGGCTGGACGACCTGGAGTGGTGGACGCCGCCAGGCAGGCGTCTGTATACCGATTGAGGCCGCAGGCCGGACGAAGCCATGCTCAACTACATTCTCAAACGACTCGCCTTGATGATTCCCACCTTGCTGGGAATATCGATTGTTATTTTCGTCATCATTCGCGTGGCCCCGGGCAATCCGCTGAAGCTCGACATGCGCGGGCCGGGCGGCGGGGTCAATGTTCGCCTGACCCAGGACGAGGAACTGCTCAAGCTGCGCAAGCGGATGTACGGCCTCGACGCGCCGCCGCCGGTGCAGTACCTGCAATGGCTGTGGCGCATCGTGCGGCTGGACTTCGGCGAAAGCATCACCGAGCACCGTCCCGTGCTGGCCATGATCCGTGAGCGCATCGGCTTGACCATCGTACTGAATACCATCTCGGCCCTCCTGGGTTACATCATCTCGATTCCCCTGGGCCTGATTGCGGCCAGGAACCGCTACGCCGGCCCCGGGCGGCGATTCGTTTTCGATACCATGTCCGGTGTGGGGCTGCTGGTCCTGTACAGCCTGCCGGCTATTTTTGTCGGCACGCTGGTCATTGTCCTGTTTTCGTTCGGTGGCCAGGTTGCCGACTGGATCGACCTGTATCATCCCGGCTGGTCGTGGCTCATCATGCCCATCGGCGGCATACACTCGGCCCGGGCCGACGAAATGGGGCGGGTGGCCTATGGCCTGGACTATCTGAAGCACCTCGTCCTGCCGATTTTCACGCTGACCATCGGCGGCCTGGCCTTCATGGCCAAGCTCTCGCGAACCAGCCTGCTGGAGAACCTGCGGATGGACTACATTCGCACGGCCCGGGCCAAGGGGCTGAAGGAACGGAGCGTTGTCTACGTCCACGCCCTGCGCAACAGCCTGCTGCCGATGATTACCACGATGGCCCTGATACTGCCGGGCCTGATCGGCGGGTCGATCATTATCGAACAGATCTTCAACCTGCCCGGCATGGGGCAGCTTTTCTGGCAGGCGGTGACGCGCCGCGATTACGAAATGATCCAGGCCATCCTGTTCGTCGGCTCCGTCCTGACATTGGTGTCATTGCTCGTTGCCGACATTCTGTATGCCGTTGCCGACCCGAGGGTGCGATATGACTGACGGCCTGGGCCGACAAGTTCCCAGCCTGACCACGGATGCCGGCGAACCCGAGTCGACGCTGAACCTGGACTACTGGCAGATCGTCTGGCGGCAGTTCCGCAAGCACGTCCCAGCCATGATCGGGCTGTGCATGGTGTTGTCGCTGTTCCTGTTGGCGGTCTTCGCCCCCTTCCTGGCCAACAAGTATCCCTACTACTGGCGCAGTGACTCAGAGGGTCTGACCTTTCCGCTGTTTCGCAGCCTGACCAACCTGGACCTGACCATCCTCTGCGCCTTTGTGCTGGTTGTGCTGGTGCCGGTGACACGTTGCATACTGCGGCGAATCGGCTGGTCGTTCTGGGAACTGCACGAAATACGGCGTGCCTTCGCAGTGAACGTGCTGCTGTTTGTTCTGGCAGCGTTGCTTCTGGCCAATTTACGGGCGGTTCCGGAGCGGATCTTCATGGATCGCGAGGTAACCATCGCAGGCAGGACGCATGTCGTTCGTATCGAGCGGAACTACCGCGAGGAAATCGCCGGTGGCGCCGATGCGAGCTACCTGTTTCCGCCGATCCATTACAGCCCGAGCGACATCCTGGTCGCCTCGAAGTTTGAGATGCCGTCGCGAAAGCACATCCTCGGAGCCGACCGCCTGGGGCGAAGCACGGCAGCGCGACTTATCTACGGCACAAGGGTCAGCCTGGCGGTGGGGTTCATATCGGTCGGTCTCAGTGTCCTGGTCGGAGTTCTGGTCGGCGGCATCTCGGCCTACTTCGGGGGCTGGACCGACCTGATCCTTCAGCGGGTGGTCGAGATTTTCATGTGCTTCCCGCGGCTGTTTCTGATCCTGACGATCATCGCCATGTACGGCCCTAAGCTGTGGCTGATCATGATCGTCATCGGCCTGACCGGTTGGACGGGGACGGCCCGCTTCATCCGCGCCGAGATCCTGAAGGTCAAAACTCTGGACTACGTCACGGCCGCCCGGGCGCTGGGATTGCGGTCGCTGTACATCGTTATTCGTCACGCCTTGCCGAACAGCATCGCCCCGGTCCTGGTCGGCATCTCGTTCGGTGTTGCAGCGGCCATCGGTCTGGAGGTCAGTCTCAGCTTCCTTGGGCTGGGCGACCCGGACTATCCGAGCTGGGGCCTGATGCTCAAACAGGCCCGGGCCATTGCCGGGCAGCACCCCTTGATACTCATCATTCCCGGGGTGTCGATCTTCTTCGCCGTCCTGGCCTACAACCTGGTCGGCGAAGGGATGCGTGACGCCATTGACCCGCGTTTGAAAATGTGAGGGTGAGTTGTGAGCGAGAAGAAGGCGATGGTTTCAG
>JAACEH010000276.1 GCA_011682595.1 Anaerolineaceae bacterium | reverse complement strand
ACCCCGGCCACCGTGTCTGACTACGTTTCCCGATGTGTGGCACGGCCGGTCTTGCCCGGCCGCGGGCACACGGCAAGAAAGTTGTCCGGCCCCGCCGAAGAAAGTCGCGTTGTAGCCCTAGCGAACCAGAATATCGGCCCTGGTGACGGTCCCCCCTTCGGGCGTTTGCCCCTCGAGGGTCGGCCAGTCGAGCGGCCCGCTCAGCAGGAGCGGCCCCCGCGCGGTGGCCAGAATCGTGTCCTCGCTCTTGGTTCCCGTGATGCTGGGGTTCCAGGCAAACGGTTGATTGGGCTGCACCCGTCGCCGCTCGCCGGGCGTGGCGATGTACTCGCGGCCCAAGTAGCCCGTCGGGCCGCCCTGGTGGTGCAGGCGCCACTGGTCGGCGAATCCCTCGGCCGCGTAGGCCTCGATGCCCACCCGCAGCACGTCGCCGACCCTGGCCCCCGGCTCGGTGGCCAGGATCAAGGCTGCATCTATGTTGCAGACCGCCTGGTGCTTCCGCTTCAGGGACTTGCTGATCGAGCCGAAGTTCACCAGCCGCGATGCAGCCACCACCAGTCCGTGCCGCTCGCCGCAGGTAACAACCATTGCCCGCCTACCAATCTTCCGCTTGGTCGAGATCGGGTGACGGTAGCGCTCGATCCGCCGGTCGGCCGCCACCAGACGCACGAACGGGCGAATGCCGCGGGCCAGCGACAGTTCGGCCAGCAGGCCGTCGACCTGCCACTCGGTCTCACCCGGCTCGATCTCGGTGCACACCGTCTCCAGAATTTCCGAGACGTCCAGCCCCAGCTTCTTGTAGCGGGTGATTTCGCCGGCCGTCAATTGATAGCGCAGCTCGTTGAAGTCGGCCTTCAGCCGCCCCAGACCGTACAGCTCCGTATCGGCGGCCGCCCGTTTGCCGGCGGCAAGGTCCATGACCGCCTCGCGCCGGGCAGCGTCGTCGTGCCACGGGAAGGTCAGCAGGCGGAACTCGTCGGCCGAGAGTTCCTCGTCCATCATCCGCGGGGCCTCGATCGTATTGGCCAGGATGCAGGCCGACCGCGCCGTAACGGCCAGCGTCGTCACCCCCTCGGCCGTGGCCAGGGGCACGTGGTTCAGCCCCCCCGCGGTGAGCCACGAGAAGCCGGCCCGCGTGGTCACAAACACCACCTCCAACTTCCGGCGCCGCATATAGGCCCGCACCCGCCGCAACTTCTCCCGCCGTTCTTCCTTCAGCGTCATTGCGCGCCTCCTGATTCGTATCGCGGTTACTTCCCGCAATAGTCGATGATTGAGGCGATCTCGCTTCGCAGGTTGCCGCGATCGACGATCATGTCCACAAAGCCGTGCTCCAGGAGAAATTCCGAGGTCTGGAAGCCCTCGGGCAGTTCGCGCTTGATGGTCTGGTAGATGACCCGCGGACCGGTGAAGCCGATCAGGGCCTTGGGTTCGGCGATGATGATGTCGCCCAGGAAAGCGAAGCTGGCCGCCACGCCGGCCGTGCAGGGGTTGACCAGCACCGAAATGTACAGTCCCCCCGCCTCGTCGAAGCGGCCCAGGGCGGCACTGGTCTTGGCCATCTGCATCAGGCTGAGAATGCCTTCCTGCATGCGCGCCCCGCCGCTGGTGGAAACGATGACCAGCGGATGGCCGCCCTCGGTGGCCTGCTCGATGCAGTGGGTGATTTTCTCGCCGACTACAGAGCCCATCGAGCCCATGATGAACTCCGGGTCCAGCGCCGCCAGCATGAGCGGCCGCCCCTTGATGAAGGCCCGCCCGACGACCGCGGCGTCCAACTCGCCGGTCTTCTCGCGCTCGGCCGCCAACCGTTCGATGTAGGCCTTGCGATCGGTGAACTTCAGCGGGTCGTCGGCGTGCAGGTCGGCCAACTGCTCTTCGAACGAGCCGGCGTCGGCCAGCAACTCGATTCGCCTGCGGGCCGCCAGGCGGAAATGGTAGTTGCACTCCGGGCAGAGGCCGAAACTCTCCTCGACCTGTTTGCGATAGACAGTGTTCTCGCACCCCGGACAGCGCATCCACAGGCCTTCGGGAACGCGCTTCTCGGCGGTTGCGGCAGGCGGTTTGTCTTTGGCCATCGAAAGATCACCTCAGGGCTGCCCGGCGGCTTTCAGTTGAGCTATCGCCTCGGCGGCATCGGGGGCCTTGAAGACCGCCGTCCCGGCCACCAGCACATCCGCTCCGGCCTCAACAGCAAGGGCGGCCGTCTGCGGGTTGATTCCACCGTCGATCTCCAGGCGCTGGCCGCCGGCCATCCAGGACCGCGCGGCCCGCACCTTGTCGAGCACCTCGGGCATGAAGGACTGCCCGCCGAAGCCGGCGCAGACGCTCATGATCAGCACCATCTCCACCTGGTCGACCAGCGGCCGGATCAGTTCCACGGAGGCCTCCGGGTTGACCGTGATGCCCGCATCGCAGCCCAGGTCGTGAACCCTGGCCACAAGCTCCCCGGGCCGCTCGGTCACCTCGGCGTGAAAGGTGATGTTGTCGGCCCCGGCCGCAGCGAAGGGCTCGAAAAACTCCGCCGGGTTGTCGAGCATCAGGTGCACGTCCAGGTAAAGGTCCGTCGCCCGGCGGACAGCCTCGCAGATGGCCGGCCCGAAAGTCAGGTTGGGCACGAAGTGGCCGTCCATGACGTCGAAGTGGATCAGGTCCGCCCCGGCCGCCTCGACCCGGGCCACCTCTTCGACCAGTCGCCCGAGGTCAGAGGCCAGAACGCTTGGGGCAATGGCCAGCGGCGGGAAGTTTCGCTCTGTTCTTCGTGACAACGTTCTTCAGGCTCCCAAAGCAGCTAGCTTTGTCCTGTCTCGTTTGATGTGTGCCACTGGCTGAAAAGCAGCCAGTGCAATACGACCTGAGTGTACGCCGCCACGGGTTGCGAGCAACCCGTGGCACACACCATTTCAGCCATGTAGGGCGGCTGCTCGCAGCCGCCAATTGTGATATAGACCGCGTGGCTGCAAGCAGCCACCCTACTGTCTCCCAAAGCAGCTAAGCCTCGTCGATCACCTCGAGGCAGGCGAAGCTCTTGCCCTCGAGAAACTCCAGGCTCCGCCGCCGGTGGAAATGTGGCTCATGCGGTCCTCGTACCCGAACTTGGCCACCGCCGCGGCACTGTCGCCGCCGCCGATAATCGTCGTGGCCTCCAGATCGGCCAGGGCCTCGCAGACGGCCTTGGTGCCCGCGGCCCAGGCCGGCTTCTCGAAGACGCCCATGGGACCGTTCCAGACCACGGTCCTGGACCCGGCCAGCTTCTCTTGATATAGCTTGATGGTTTCCGGGCCGATGTCCACGCCAATCCAGCCGTCCTGAATCTCGGGCCCCTGCACCGCCGTCGGCGACGACTCGTCGAACTCGCGGACCACCAGGTGATCGACCGGCAGGGCCAACTCGGCCCGCGCCCCTTCGAGCGCCGACAGAAGCTCTCCGGCCAGGGCAATAACGTCGGTGGTCGAGCCGTCCTTGTTTTCCTTGGTCGCTTCGACCATGCTCTGGCCGGTGCCCTGCCCCTTGGCCCGCATGAAGGTATAACTCATGGCCCCGCCCACGAGCAGCAGGTCAACCTTGGCCGAGAGGTTCCTGATGACGCCGATCTTGTCGCTGACCTTGGCCCCGCCCAGGATGGCCACGAAGGGGCGCTTCGGGTTCCTCAGGGCCTGGCCCAGGAACTCCAACTCCTTGCGAACCAGGAAACCGATGGCCCGCCTGCCCTCGGGCATCAGCGACGGCACGCCGTACATGCTGGCATGCTTGCGGTGACTGGTGCCGAAGGCGTCGTTGACGTAGAACTCGCCCAGCGAGGCCAACTGGCGGGCGAACTGCGGATCGTTACTGGTTTCGCCGGCGTGGAAGCGCAGGTTCTCCAGCACCACCACGTCGCCGTCGGCCATCCGGTTGACCATTCTCTCAACTTCCGGACCCACGCAGTCGGGGGCCAGTTTGACCTCCTGGCCCAGCAACTCGCCCAACCGCCTGGCGGCCGGGGCCAGCGACATCTCGGGCCTGACCTGGCCCTTGGGTCGGCCCAGGTGGCTCATCAGGATGACCCGCCCCCCGGCCGCGACGGCCGCGGTGATCGTCGGCAGGGCCGCCCTGATCCGCTTGTCGTCGGTCACCTTCTGCCGGTCGTCCAGCGGCACATTGAAGTCCACTCGCACCAGGACACGCCGTCCCTTGAGGTCGAGTTTATCGACGGTGAGCTTGGCCATGGGTAAGGTTCTCCTTGCAGATCCGAAATGTCACGCCGCCGGTGACACCGGCGGCGACGGAAAACCCGGTGCCTGCACAGGGTAGTTTATAATACCAAACCACCGCGGAAGCGTCCATATGCCGGAACGGCCTCCGCGGTGGTTTCCAGATTCGCACTGCCAGCCCGTGGCGGGCCTACAGGGCGGCAAGTTTCTTCATCAGGTCAACCATGCGGCACGAGAAGCCCCACTCGTTGTCGTACCAGGAGAGAATCTTGACCAGGTTGCCGCCCATGACTATGGTGCAGCCGGCGTCGAAGATGCTCGAATGGCTGTCGCCGACGATGTCCGCCAGGACGATCGGCTCCTCGGTGTAACCCAGGTAGCCCTTCATCGAGCCCTGGCTGGCTTTCTTGACGGCCTCGTTGACGTCGTCGACCGTGACCTCCTTGTCCAGTTCGGCCACCAGGTCGACCACGCTGCCGGTCGGCGTCGG
>JAACEH010000275.1 GCA_011682595.1 Anaerolineaceae bacterium | reverse complement strand
ATTCGGCCGACGACGATCCGTCGGTGGCCCTGGTGGGCAAGGTGACGGTCAGCCGCCCCGAGTCCGGCGGCAGCGCGGTGGCCGACCTGGTGCTCGACCGGCTGGGCTCGCGCCTGGACGGCAAGGTGGTCCTGGCCCGGCTTCCCGTGACGCAGGACCTGTTGAAGGAAATCCTTGGCGGGCGGAGCCCCGCCGCGGCTGCGGCCCTCGGGCGAGTCGGCGACCTGTCGTTGCTGGCCGGCGGCACGGCCAATGTCGTCTACGACTGCGAAAAGAAGAAGCTGATTGGCCTTAACGGCAACGCCCAACTGGCCGATCTGTCGCTGAAGGCCCTGGCGGACGTCGGCGGGGAGAAGGTCGCCCTGCCAATCACAAACGGTTCGGGCGAGATCGTCTTTGACCAGGTGGCGCGGACCGCCCGGGCCGACCTGTCGTTCGGCGTGCTGGGCGGCCGGGTCAGCCTGGCCCTGCACGACCGTCCCGGCGACGTCGTCGTGCAACTGGCGACACTCGACGGCCGGCCACTGAACCTGGAACGGTTGCCCAAACCGGTCAAGGACAAGCTGCCCATCGGCCTGCAGGGCAAACTCATCGTCGCCGCCCAGACATCGGCCAAGAGCAAGGACGTACTGGCCGAGGCGAAGGTCGACTTTAACGCCCAGTTGGCCGACGGCGTGGTGACCACGGCCGGCGACGAGGGCCGCCCGCCGCGCGTGTTCCGCACCGCAGCCTCGGTGAGCGGCAGTGCCGATCTGAAGCAACGAACCATCTCGAATCTGAAGGCCCAGGTGACCGACCTTCGCGACGCGGGGGGGGGCTACTATCTGCCGCCGCAGGTAACGCTGAACGTGGCCCTGGCTCCTTTCGCCATCGCCGACGGGCCGGGCAAAGGCGCCATGGCCCTGAGCGGCCCGCGGTTCGGAACGGTCAAGTCGCCCCTGGTCTACGATCGCTCGGCCGGGACCGTGGCCTTCGACAACATCCGGGCGGCGGTCAACCTGGCCGCTGTGCCCTGGCGGCAGATGGCCGCCCCCGTTGCCGAACGCGTCGCCGCCCTGGCGCCGCAGGGAGAAATTCGCACCGTCGGCCCCCAGAAGGCCTGGGTCCGCTACGACATTGCCGCCGGCCAGGCCACCTATGCCCTGAACGTGCAGACCGTCGGCCTGTCGTGGATGCAGGGCCGGAGCCACACGCGGGCCAAGCCGCTGGATGCCGAGATCAAATTGGCCCGGCCCGAGGTCCGCTCGGGGCACCAGGTTCGCC
Source organism: Anaerolineaceae bacterium (assembly GCA_011682595.1). The sequence continues at coordinate 1,899 of JAACEH010000275.1, read as the reverse complement.
TGAAGACGAGCGACCCCGACTACGGCAACCTGGCCGCCGCGGCGACGCTGGGCGACAACGACTTTTCGTTCGAGGTCCAGATGCGCCGAACCGTTCTTGAGCCTTCGCTGCTGGCCCTGGGCGGGCCCGGGGCTCGGAAGTTCCAGGACGAGTTCCATCCCGCCGGCGTCTTCACCACCAGGGACCTGGCCGCCCACCTGACGCGCGAGCGGAAGGGCGGCAAGTGGCGGTTGGCCGACCTTTCCGGCACGATCACCGGGGACAACATCAGCCTCGACGTTCTCGACGGCCACCTGCCGCTGAGGAGCGCGACGATGAAGATCGTCCTGAGCAAGGATCTGGTCGTCCTGGAGAAACTTGAGGGTTTCCTGGCCGAGGGCAAGCTCAGCGCCAAGGGCGAGCTGTCGCTGACGGGCAAGAAGGCCTTCAAGGGCCAGGCGCGGCTGCCGCGCAAGAACGCCTTCGAGGGCGACCTTGCCCTGGAGCGTCTGGACGTGCGGCACTTGGCCGCCGTGGCCGGGATGGCGGAAAACGAGATGGTGGGCCGTCTGACGATCAAGGACTTCACCTTCGCGGGGCGGGCGGGGGACCTCAACGCGCTGACCGGCCGGGGCCACGTCTCCTTCGGCGAGGGTCACCTGTGGCAGTTGCCGATGTTCAAGGTGGTCCGGGTCGGCCTGTTCGACGGCATCGCCGCCTTTCTTCGCGGCAAGTTCGATCCCACAAGTTTCCGCAGCGCCGAAAGCGATTTCCGGATCGCCGGCGGCAAGGTGAGTTTCCCCGAGGCCACTGTCGACAGCGACCTGATCCGCATGGTCATCGACGGCGACGTCGGCTTCGACAGCCGGCTGGACCTTCATGTCGCCGCCAGCGTCCGCGGGCAGGGGTCGCCCCTGGGGCGGCTCGGCGGGCTGGGCGGCCTGCTGGGCGAGGACTTCAAGAAGGTCGACAAGATCCTCAAACGGATTCCCAGCGGCGGGCTGCCGATCCTGGGCAGTTTCTATCACATCACCGGCACATTCGGCGAGCCGGTCCGCAAGAGCGACCCCAAGCGCGCCTGGCGGAGCCTCAGCGGCGCAGCCACCGATTTCCTGAAACGCAAAGACGAACCGAAGACCCCACCCGGCGGCAACCAGAAAAATCCATAATAAAAGGGCGGCGCTTTTAGCGTTGTGGCGGCGGCAGGGTGTGGGTTAAACTTACCGGGCTCTTGTCAGAGAGAAAGGTACCGATGGGCGCCGAAACAGTCAACCGCGTCAGCAGGCCGGTCGTCGGGCAGGTCCGCCCGCCCGGCTCCAAGAGCCTGACCAACCGGGCCCTGGTGGCCGCCGGTCTGGCCGCGGGACGCAGTGTCCTGACGGGGTGCCTCTCGAGCGACGACACGCGCTACATGGCCGAAGCCTGGCGACAGCTCGGGGCGACGGTCGATTGGGACCAGACGAGCGGCCGGGCCGAGATCACCGGCACCGGCGGCCGCCTGGCCCCGGGCCCGCTGGAACTTTTCGTCGGCAACGCGGGCACCGCCATGCGGTTCCTCACGGCGGTGGTGGCCACGGGCCGGGGCCGCTATCGTCTGGACGGCGTCGAGCGGATGCACGAGCGGCCGATCGAGGACCTGCTGGTGGCCCTGCGAGGTCTGGGCGCGAGCGCCCTGAGCGAGGCCGGCACGGGTTGTCCGCCGGTGGTGGTCGAGGCCGGCGGTCTGTCCGGCGGGCAAGTGACCGTCTCGGCCCGTCTCAGCAGCCAGTACCTGAGCGGCCTGCTCCTGGCGGCGCCTTACGCGGCGGGGGACGTGGAGATCGGCATCGACGGCGATCTGGTGAGCAAACCTTACGCCGACCTGACCTGCCGGCTGATGGCCGACTTCGGGGTCGAGGTGGAGTGCCGCCAGTACGAGCG
>JAACEH010000274.1 GCA_011682595.1 Anaerolineaceae bacterium | reverse complement strand
TTCACAGCACCGAGAGCGACGGCGGCAAGACGCCCCTGGAGCTGGCCGAGATGTACTCGGCGGTGGGGTACGACTTTCTTTGCCGGGCCGACCACTGGGTGGCTTCGGACGTGGCGGCCGAGGGAGTAGACTATCCGCTGATCTGGCTGGACGGCATCGAGATCAACGGCGATGATTACGTCGATTCGCCATATCACGTGGTTTGCCTGGGCAAGTTTACGGGGCTGAGCCGCGAGATGGGAATTGTCGCGGGGCTGGAGGCGGCGCGGGCCCAGGGCGGCCTTTTGATTCTGGCTCATCCGCACTGGATGGGTAACACCGTCGAAGAGGCCCGCCGCTACGGTTTTCATGGGGTGGAGGTTTACAACCACGTCTGCCGCTGGCTGAGCGGCAAGAGCGACGGAACCATGCACTGGAACAAGATGCTCGAGAGGTGTCCGGACACTCTGGGCTTTGCGGCCGACGACGCCCACATTCGCGACGAACATCCGGGCTGGAACGGCGGCTGGATTATGGTCGGCGTCCGGGAGCGGTCGGCCGAGGCGATCATGGCGGCCATCCGTTCGGGCAATTTCTATTCGACCACCGGCCCCGAGTTTGAGGCCATCGAGTTGAACGGTAACAGCGTGTCGGTCAGGACGTCACCGATCCGTTTTGCGCGGCTGGTGGGTGCTGCGTGGGACGGCCGGCGCGTGGGGTCGTTCGAGGAAGGCAAGCTGATTGCCGAGGCGACCTTCGAGTTGCCGGAGGATTGGCCCTACGCCTACATCGAGATCGAGGACGCCCAGGGCCGGCGGGCTTGGACGAACCCGCTTCTGGTTACCGCTCCCTGAGAATCTCGGCCAGCAGTTCCATGGGGTGGTAAACCCGCAGGCCCGTGCCGCCTTCGATCTGGGTCTTGCACATGCCGCAGGGGGTGACGACCGCCTCGATGCGGGCACTTTTCAGCCTGCGGAAGAAATCCTCGGCGATCTTCATGCTTGTTTCCAGGTTGCGGTCCTTCATGCCGAAGGTGCCGCCCATGCCGCAACAGGTGCTGTTGACCAGTGCGAACTCGATGCCGCCGGCCCGCTCGAGCATCTCCTTCGGCGTCGAGCCTTCGCCGAGGGCCCGCAGGTGGCACGGCGAATGGTAGGCCAGGCGCCGGTTCGCAACGGGGCCTGCGGCCTGCGGCAGATCATCGCCTTCGGCCAGGAGCTTGGCCACGTAGGCGTTGGAGTCGTAAACGGCTGCAGCCATGGTCCCGGCCTCCGCCTGGCCGAGGGCCTCGGGGTAATCTTCCTTCAGCGAGAGGACGCAACTGGGGCAGCCGCTGATGATATCGTAACCGGCCTCGACCAGCGGCCCGAGGCGAGCGAGATTGAACTGCATGTCCTTGCCTGCCGCGTCGAACATCCCCGAGGTGTAGGCGGGTAGCCCGCAGCATCGCTGCTCGGGCAGGATTACCTCGCAGCCCAGGGCGGCCAGCACGTCTATCAGCGCCCGGCCGGAGGCCGGATCGTTGAACAGTTCGAAACACCCGGCGAACAGGGCGACCTTGTGTTCGGCGTCGGCACTTGACGGCAGGGGATAGTTTTCCAGGCTGGGCCGGGCGAACTTCGGTAGCGGCCGCTCGGCGATGCCCGCCAGTCGGCGGTTGATTTTCTTTACGATCGACCACCCGGCGATGCGGTTGCTGAGCGGGGCCATGAGGCTTCCCATCTGGCCGGCCAGCCGGGCCTTTGAGAACATCCTCTCGGCCGGCGTCGGTCCCTTGTGGCGGATCCAGTGTGCCTTTTCGACCAGCATCAGGGCGGCCGTGTCGATGCCGCTGGGACATTCGATGCGGCAGGTCTTGCAGTTGTAACAGAAGTCGGCCAGGGCCTTGAACTCGGGGTCCAGGCCCAACTCGCCAAAATCGAACTGGCCGGTAATCAGCGCCTTGAGCACGTTGACCTTGGCCCGCGGGCCGGCGAACAGCTCGCCTGTGGCCTTATAAGTCGGGCAGTGGGCCAGGCAGGTTGCGCAGCCATGGCACTTCTCGATCTCCAGCCGCATCTTCTCGGTGTCGTACTGGCTGCCGGTCGGCACGACGCGGTACCCGGGGCCGTACTTCAGGTGCTCGGTGTCCAGTTCGGTGCGGTCGGTGATGACGTTCTCGGGGGCCAGGATGCCGTCGGGGTCCCAGATCGCCTTGACCTGCCGCATGACCTCGTAGAGCGGGCCGAATTGCCGCCTCAGGTAGGCGCTTCGGACGCGGCCGTCGCCATGTTCACCGCTGAGTGTGCCGCCCACGCTGAGCACCAGGTCGGCCGCCTCGCTGGCCATGGCCACCATCTTGTCGATGTCCTGCTGGCTTCGCAGGTTCAGCAGCGGCCGCACGTGCAGGTTGGCGTCGCCGGCGTGTCCGTACATGGCCGCCTCGACGCCGTGGCGGTCGAGGATTTCCCACAGGCCGTGGATGTATTCGACCAAGCGTTCGGGGGGCACGACACTGTCTTCGATGAAGGCCGTAATCTGTTTGGGCGGCGGAATTGTGCAGGATGGGCAGGGCGGCCTTGCGCAGTTTCCAGAGCACTTCCTGTTCGGCCGGCTGGTAGGCCTCGCGCCAATAGCAGGCCAGCTTCAGCTCGTCAACCACGCGGGCGATCATGGCCCGCAGGGCCTCCTGGTTTTCCCGGGGGGTATCGCGTGTGAACTCCACCAGCAGGACCGCTTCGACTCCTTCGGGCAGATACTCCGCATCGACGGCTTTTTCGTTGCGGACGATGTCCAGGAAATGTTTCTCCATGAACTCGACGGCCATGGGGTCGAACTTCAGGATTTCCTGAACCGCAGCGCCGGCCTTTTCCATGGTATCGAAATACACGGCGGCGGTGGCCGGCGACTTCGGCAGATCGATCAGGGCCACCTCGATGTCCGTGACAACGGCCAGACCGCCTTCGCTGCCCACGACGAGCCGCGTCAGGTCGACCAGTCCCTCACGAAAGACCGAGAAGAGATCGTAGCCGGCGGTGTTCTTCTCCATTTGCGGCCGCTTCCGGGCGATCAGCGACTCGTTTTCGCCGAGCAGCTTGAGCGTCGCCCGAACCACCCGGCCGAGTGTGCCGGTGTCGGCCTCGAGGCTGGCCAGCTCGTCGCTGCCCCGGGCCACGGGGCGGAGCCAGGTGACGGCGCCGTCGCTCAGCACAACCTCCAGCCCGCGAATGTGAAACTTGGTCGAACCGATCTTGAAGGCCCGCAGTCCGCCGGCGTTGTTGCCGACGTTGCCGCCGATCGAGCACATCTCCTCGCTGGCCGGGTCCTGGGGCACGCGCTTGCCGAGCGGGCGGAGTTGCTCGTTGATGCGGCCGAGGATGGCCCCGGGCTGGACGCGCAAGAGATTGACTTCCGGATGGACCTGCTCGACCTGGTTCATGTAGCGGGTGAAGTCCAGGACTATCCCGCTGCCGAGGACCTGTCCGGCCAGTCCGGTGCCGGCCCCGCGGGGAATGATCGGCAGACGATTGGCCCGGCCGTAGCGGACCGCGTGCGACACGTCCCGGGCCGTTCTGGGCAGGACGACCGCCAGCGGGCGAATCTTGTAGATGCAGGCGGCGGTCGAGTAGGCCGCCAGGGCGAGGTCGCCGATCAGACAATCGCCGCCCAGTTGCGGGCCGAGTTCGGCCTGAATTTCCCGGGAGGTCTTCATGCGGGGACAGTTCCTTACAGTGGTTGATTTTCAGCACCATCGAACGTACACTACAGGGCTGTTTCATTCTATGTAATCCGCGCAGAAAGGCTAGGGGGAGTTTATGGAACCGAAAGAGATTCGCGTTATCGGTCTGCTCTCGGGCGGCCTCGATAGTTCGCTGGCCCTGACCTGGATGCACCGCCTGGGCTACGACGTTGTGGTATACCATTTCGCCAACGGGTTTCACTCGGCCGTCCATACCGGCCAGGGCAAGCCGCTGGCCCTGGAAACAGCCGAGCGCCTGGGTGTGCCAATCAAGGTGATCGACAATTCCAACGAACTGCTGCAGGTGGCCAAGCATCCCGACCACGGTTACGGCGCGCACTTCAACCCCTGCATCGACTGCCGGATCCTGATGTTCCGCATGACCAAGGCCCGCCTGGCGGAGGAGGGGGCGAAGTTCATCTTTACCGGCGAGGTGCTCGGCCAGAGGCCGATGTCGCAGCGCCGCCAGGCCATGGAGTTGATCGATGAGGCGGCCGACGTCCAGGGTCTGGTGGTGCGTCCGCTTTGCGGCAAACTCCTGCCGCCGACCGAGGCCGAGCAGCAGGGCTGGGTGCGCCGCGAGGACCTGCTGGACATTCAGGGTCGCAGCCGCAAACCCCAGATAGCCCTGGCCGCAGAACTCGGCCTCAAGACATACGAGTCGCCGGCCGGCGGTTGCCTGCTCACGGACCCCGGGTTCGAGTATCGGATTCGCGACGAGTTCCGCTTCGGCGACCCGGATATCCACGAGATTCAGTTGCTCAAGGTGGGACGACAGTTTCGCCTCTCGGAGCAGAGCAAGGCCATCCTGGGCCGCAACGCGGCGGACTGCCAGGTGCTGGAGTCGCTGCTGGGTGCGGACGATCTGCGGATCGAGGCCCGTGACGTGCCCGGTCCCCTGGCGACGATTCGCGGCCAGGCGACGCCCCAGGCGGTGCGCGAGACGGCTGAACTCGTGCTGCGCTATGCCGGGGCGGACCCCGGGGGCGAGCAGGTGGTGAAGGTGACCCGCCCCGGCGGCGGCGAGGCGGTCGAGGAGTTGAGTGTCGAGCCGGCCGACCAGGACAGAGCCCGGTTCCTGTTGATTGCCGCCGAGGGACAGTGCGGCGGATTCGGCAAGTAGTGGCCGGTGAACGAGGAAGCCATGAACGACGCTGCGGTCGGCGAACATCCGAAGTACAAGCTTCTGGCGACGATCCTGGGCGAGTTGGGCCGGGTGGCCATTGGTTTTTCCGGCGGGGTGGATTCAACGTTTCTGGCCGCCGCAGCGGGCGATTGCCTGGGCCCGCAGAAGGTTCTGCTGGTGACGGCCCTGAGCGAAACCTACGGCCCGCGCGAGCGGGCCGACAGCGAGCGTCTGGCCGCACAGCTCGGCCTCCGGCGGCTGGTCATGGAGACCCGCGAGTTGGAGATTCCCGCCTTTCGCGACAACCCGCCCGACCGCTGCTACCACTGCAAGAAGGAACTGTTCGGCCGGATGGCCCGGCTGGTCGGGTCTCGCGGCGACTATGTTCTTTGCGACGGGTCGAATGCTGACGACCTGGGCGACTTCCGCCCCGGCCGGCGGGCGACCCGCGAGCTGGGCGTGCGGAGTCCTCTGCTGGAGGCCGGGCTGACCAAGGACGAGATTCGCGAACTGTCCCGGGCCATGGGCCTGCCGACCTGGAACAAGCCGGCCTACGCCTGCCTGTCGAGCCGCTTTCCGTACGGCACGGGTATTTCGGCCGAACTGGTCGAGAGGGTAGGGGCCTGCGAGGAAGAGTTGCTGAAGCTCGGATTCGCCGGCTGCCGGGTGCGGCACCATGGCCGGGTGGCCCGCATCGAGGTGCCCCCGGAGCGCATCGGGGAGCTGGCCGCCCCGCAAGTTCGCCACCGCATCGTCGAGCGCTTCAAGGCCCTCGGCTACACCTACGTGGCCCTCGTCGATCTGCAGGGCTACCGCACCGGCAGCATGAACGAAGTGCTGAGCCGCAAGGTCCGCGCCGGGGCGATGTGACTAATTTTTCTGGCGGCGGGACCGGTGTACATGGTGGGCGAATGCTCGGGAAACGTCGGGTCTGTTGACCCGACCTACTGAACTGAACTTGCCATCACAGCGGGCAAGCCCCGCCATGCCATACATCATTGTGGCGTGGGTTCAACGTGGGTACCGGTCGAAAGCCCTTGCGAGTTGAATCGCTCGCTTTGCTGCTATTCGTTCTTCTTTCTCCTAGACTCCAAGGTGGAGATTGCCGCAACGCCCAAGGGGAAAGCCACAAGCGCCCAGACTGCAGCCGGGCAGAAAAGCCCCCAGAAACTGGATGCAAGCACACCTGCCCTTGCCCAAGAGTCACCTTGCTTAGACAGTTCCAATTCTTCCCTGCTAGGACTCACAGCAAGCAGCATGCCAACGCCAACGAGAAACATAAATGCGGTCCACCCTAGCAGGACACACTGAAAGATGAAACTTCTAAGGCCGCATCGCTCCTTATAGGTCTTGGCCACATTCCCTCTCATTGGCATTGGCTGGAGCGGAGGACTTGGTTGACTGTGCGGCTGGCCCGTGCTAGGCCAATCCTTCATGTGGGGTTCATCTACGGGGATTGCCAAGGGCAGGGACGAAGATTCCACCGGTTCTTCTTCCAGCAGAATTGGCGCTACCGAAGTGGGGGGAGCATCACTATCAGCGGCCTTTCCCTCTGCGGGTGGAACGCCACACCTCATGCAAAGCATTAGTTCGCCCCTAACAACGTGCGTTTCGTTTTGGGCTATGCTCTGCCCGCACTTGTCACAGAACGTTACGCCGTCGCGTTTGGCCATTGTCCCGTTCCCTCCAACACATATTGCCTTCTGGCCAGAGCCAAGCCAAGTAGGTCGGGTCAACAGGCCCGACATGTCACGGGCAACACTTCAGCCGTCGGGTCTGTTGACCCGACCTACTCAACTAACGTCCGCGTTCTCTGCGCCCCATTTCTTCAGACGCTCTTGCGAACGCTTCAGGGCATCAGGGCTGAAAGCGTCCGGATGGCGACACACCACGGCTTCGAACGCAAGATCCCGCATCCCCATGTCAACGAGAGCCATATACCCCGTGGTGACCTCTTTGCGTTTAACTACCCTCTCGACAGCGCCGATGACACCGTGACGCTCGATCATCTGCCACGTTCGGGATGCGCGCACGTTCTTGCCGTGCTTCTGAAAAAGCACTCTCTCATAAGCATAAACCGCCTGAAGTGCGTCACGTTCTGCTGGAGTGGCCGCACCGTGCGCCGCAGCTCGCAGTTCGACCGCCTTGCGGCGAGCCTGGCGCGCAAGCTCGGGATAGCGCTTCGCAACGTTCAGAGCAAACTGCTCGCACTCCTCGGGAGTCTGCAACCGGGTAACTCGTTCGTCCATGTATTCATCCCTCCACCGGAACGGGCCAACTCTTTGCTACGCAAGTGGAGTGAGTGTTTTGCACCCACGCGGACTTCAGTTGTCTTGACATACAGACTTAACGTACAGATTAGAATAGCTCTTTGTCCGTGAGGGGTCAAGGGGAATCCTCCTTCGGCAAGCCTTCCTGACGCTACCCATCAGCCGAAAGTATGTTGTCAGCCAGGACAATCGGCTGTAGACTGCATGGGCTGAAGATCAGAAGGTGGTCGCCAAGCCGCCTGCAGTAAAGTTTGAACTGTCTGGAGCCATGAGGGCGGCTGAAGCGCAGCCGCAGGTTGTGATATAGACCGCGCGGCTGCAAGCAGCCACCCTACTGTCTGAAGATCAGAAGGTGGCCTCTGGTGAGGAATAGCGGACATGATGCCATTCCAGGTGGCGAGACTGAAGCAGTTGCCGCAACAAGCGGACGACGTCTGGCAAGGCGGTATTGTCCGCCTGCCAGCCATGATGATTGACGGCGAGGCGGGTGCCCGCGAATGTCGGCCTGGCTCCCCTCGCGGGAGACCGCAAGGGTCGCCCCTACTCAGGCTCTACGACATGCCATGTCCCTACGGAAGAACCGGCAACCGTCCATCGTGTTTCTGAAATGTTTCAGCGCGAACGCCGCCGGCCTCAAGAATCACGGCGACCGCGCCACGGCGGTAGGTCTTGAGCAGCTCGGCGTCCTTCGGCCAATAGAACTTGCCGCGTCGATTGGTGTCGCGATAGCGGCCCACGCTCATGACGGCGATCTGCGAGCCGCTGCGGGCCAGGAAATCCAGAACCTCGGGGCTCCTCTGGCCGTGGTGCGGCAACAGCAATACGTCGGTTCTGATGTCCCACTCGCGGCTCATTGCGGCCAGCCGGTCCGGCGTCGCGTCGCCGGTCAGGATCATGCTGCGGCCCTGGTAGCCGACCTTCAGGACAATGCTCGTGGCGTTGGTCGAACTCGACGGCAGCATCTCACTCGGCGGCCCGAGCACGTCGATGGTCACGCCGCCGGGGGCGGCGATCGTGTCGCCCGAAGCGACATAGCGGATGTCCAGGTCCTGTTTCTGAAGCCAGGCCAGGACCCGGTCGTCGTAGCTTTTCCGGTCGGTCAGGAAATGGCGACTCAGGTAGACCCGCCGGGTGGGGATTTTCTGCAGCACCACCGGCAGGTCCTTGAGGTGGTCGGCGTCGGCGTGGGTCAGCACGACGCCGTCGAGCCGGCCGACGCCGAGTTTCCAGAGGGCCGGCACAGTAACCGTCCGGCCGGTGTGTTCGGCCAGCAGGCTGCTGCCGCAATCGACCAGCAGACTGTAGCGGTGCGGCCCCTGGACGAGCACGGCGTTGCCGCTGCCGACGGCCAGGGTGGTGATGCGGACCTGGTCGTGGGGCCCTCGGGGGATGCCGAAACAGATGTAGCCCAGCAGAAGGACTGCCATGGCGGCGGCCACCTGCCAACGCGCGATTCGCCAGCGCCGCCTTTGTGACCAGACCAGCAGCAGGCCGAGAGTCATGGCCGCCCAGGGCCAGGCGAACTGGCGGACGTAAAAGTGACCGAAGGGCAGGCGGGCCAACAGTCCGACCACCTGGCCGAGCAGTCGCGAGAGCCACTGCATAATAGCGATCGCCGGGGCTGCGGGAAGGCCCGGCACAAGGGCCGTCGCGCAGGCCAGGGCGCCGCAGACCAGCAGCAGAAAAACCAGTGGGAAAACAAGGATCGTTCCGACGACGCCGACCGGGGCCACGATGTGGTAGTGCCAGGCGGCAATGGGCGTGGCGAAAACCCACGCCGTCAGGCCGATCGCAATCATCTGGGCCATTCGCCGCCGCAATCGCCAGAGGACCTGCCCGAGCCGCGATCGCTCAATGAGCCGCTGCCAATCCTGCGTCGGAAACAGCCGGGCGTAGAGCCTCGGGTAGACGACAATCAGACCGCAGGCCACCAGGAAGGAAAGCTGAAAGCCGCTCTGAAAGAGGTCGGCCGGATTCAGCAGCAGGACGACCATGGTCGCGGCGGCCAGGGTGTTGAGCATGTCGCGCCGCCGGCCCAGCAGCCACGAGCCGCACAGCAGCAGGAAGAAGACCCCGGCCCGGACGACGCTGGGCCGCAGTTCGGTGGCCAGGGCGTAGGCGACGATGAAGGCGATCAGCACGATTGCCCGGACCCGGTGTGGGACCAGCAGCAGCCGCATGGCGCCGATCAGCAGGCCGCTCAGCAAAGCGACGTGCAATCCGCTGACGGCCAGGTAATGGAGCACGCCGGCCTGGATGAACGACTGTTCTTCGCCATCGGACAGTTCCGTGCGGTCGCCGAGAAAAAGTGCCGGCATGATCCGCCCGGCGAAACTGTCGTCCTGGGGCATGGTTTGCCTCAGGCGGTAACGGATGGCGCCCATCCAACCGTAGGGGTTCCACCATGGCGGCCGTTGCCGGTGGACGGCTTCCCAGTAGGAGGTGCTCAGGCGGGCCCGGATACCGCGGCGGGAGTATATGTCGCGGATGTCAGCCTGGCCGGGGTTCAGCGGCCCGCCGATGGGTCGCAACAGCCCGACGATCTTCAGCCGATCTCCGGTCCGGGGCCGGGCCGCCGGCTCCTGCGGCAGCGGCTGAGAGACAATAACTCGCAGACGCCCCGAAACATCCTGGCGACGGCCGTCCATGGTCAGCGCCGAGGCGTTCAGGAACATGCCGGTGTAGGTGGCGACGTCGTCGCCCTGCAGCAGCAGCGGATTGTCGGGCCGCCGCGACTGGCGCGGGCTTTCGATCAGTGTGCCCTCGACCGTCACCAGCCGTCCTTCGCTCAGGGCGGCGCGACTGACATCTCGCGGACTTAAGCGGGCGCAGACGACGATCCAACTTGCCCCGAGACTGACCCACAGGAGAAGTGCCGCCAGGGTGCCCAAGCGTTTCCAGAGGCGGGCCGGGCGACACAGGGAGACGATTAGAAGCAGCAGCGCCACGGCGCATGCGGCGACCCAGGGCCATGGCGAACCGCCGGCCAGGCGGCCGACCAGGATGCCGGTGACCAGTGCCACGGCCAGCGGCACGAGCGGCCTCCGGGCGGGACTCCCCGTTGCGGACATTGAAGAGTCGTCTGTCTGAACAGGCCTCATGGCGGTCTCACCGGTTTCCCGACAACCTGTATGGTAATCGGATATCATTTGTAAGCAAGCATTTGTGCGAGCGTCCCCGCGCGGGTGCACGTCAAGATTGTAGGTAAAGTCAAGTAGATCTGGTCAACAGGCCCGACGGGGGTGGCATGCGTCGCTGGCGACGCATGTTCCGTGA
>JAACEH010000273.1 GCA_011682595.1 Anaerolineaceae bacterium | reverse complement strand
ACGGGAAAGTGGACGTCCGGGTACGCCAAACGCAACGCGCCCGGCAACGGCTTTTCCCATCCCAACAACAAGGCCAACTACACGGCGCGGTGGCTGCTGGCCATGTTCGACGTGACCGGCAAACCCGTTTACAGGAAGCGGGCCGAGAAATGGTTCCGGCTGATGAAGTCGCGGATGAAGCTGACCGCCGGCGGAACGTACAAGATATGGAACTACTGGCAGCCGGCGGGCAAGTGGGACTACAAGCCCGACGGCAAGCCCAAGCACTGGGTGGGAGTCCATCCCAACAAGAGTTACTACTCCATTGACCTGAAAGGTATCGTGGACGCCTACGAGCACGGCCTGGTCTTCACCAAGGCCGACATCGACCGTCTGGTCGCGACCGCTCTGGCCGAGAAGCGTTACTGGACCGCCCTGGCCCCGTACAGCAAAACAATCCAGACGTACTTCGAGGCCAACCACAAGCCTGACACCTGGGGCGGACTGAGCACCACCCCTCACTACCTGGCCCTGCAGGTGCGGCTGCGCGAAGCGGGGCGCTAGCCAGAGCCGCGCCGCCGGCGCTCAGGGTCAGTGCGGGAGCGAAAAGAAGGAGCCGCCACACCCAAGGTGTGGTGGCTCCCTTGGTGGATATTTCGAAAGCACGACGACCCCCACCATCGACTTCAAGATTGGCGGACAAGTGGCAGGGACATTCACCATAGGCGTCTCCTCTACCCTCTATGGCGTTCTGGACACCGACGGTTTCACGGGTCTGACCATTGAGGCCCGGACCGCCGAGCACTGGGGAGCGGACGACTTCTCCATCGCCGTCCCCGAACCGGCTACGCTGTCGCTGCTGGCGCTTGGCGGCCTGGCCCTTTTGCGGCGCAGGAATAAATAGGATGTAAAGGCGCCGCTGAGGCGAAAGGGGTTGGGCATGCGTTTTGCGTCGAGAGTCAGTGTTGCGGTGGCCGTGCTTGTCCTGCTGGGATGTGCCGGGGCTGTCCAGGGACGGGAAATCTGGTTTCTCGGCGTGGGCAACGACGGTTATGACGTGGACACCCAGGGGGCCTTTGCCGCCCTGTCGGCCCGCTGGACCGAACGCGGCGAGACCGTCCACGGCTAACTGCTGAGTAATCGCAACGGCCCCCAGATCGAGGCCGACCTGCTCTGGCTGGCCGCCAATGCCGGGCCCGGCGATCTGGCTGTCTTTTACTATTCCGGTCACGGCAGTTATGCGAGCGAGGACAACGGCGACGAACTGGCTGGCTGGGCCATGGACTCATTCGACGAGACCATCGGCACCCTGGCCGGTCCCTGGGTTCGTGACGACCAGGTTTCCTCGGCCCTGTCCGGGATTAACCCCTTGGCCGCCGTCCTGACCGTTTTCGACACTTGTTACAGTGGCGGCTTCGTCGGAGGCACACAGGACTTGAACGTCCTGGACAACCTGCTGTTTATTTCGTCCAGCACCGAACTCACGCTGTCCTATGGTGGCAGTCCTTTCAGCGTCCTGCCCGAGCAGTTGATCAATGCCGTCGGCCCCTCGTTGCCGGCGGACCTGAACAACGACGGTATAGTGACCTTCAACGAGTAGTTCAGCTACACCGAGACTCGCGTCCACGGACAGACGGGTGAGCAGTACGCCACGCTGGCCGCAGACGGGGACTATCTGATCATCGTTCCCGAACCGGCCACCACGGGCATGATCGTGGCCGGGCTGGCGGGACTGGTCGCCCGGCGGCGACGCAGGAAGTAAAGCCGAACAAGCCCCGTGCACCGCACGGGGATATGACTGGTAGTGTGAGGCACGACCGAAGGAGGGAAGTCGTGCCTCACTCTTTTTGTCAGGTGCCGTGGTCACGGTGCTTGACCTGGCCCGGCGGGAAAGTGGCCGAGTATTGTCGCCTGGCCTGCGACCACCAGAACGTGCACCTGGATCTGTGCCTGAGCCTCAGCCCGCGCCGCCTGGTCGAGCGGCTGGTCGAGGGAGCCGGTATCGAGAGAATTGTCTGGGGCTCCGACGCCCTGTTCATCAACATGGCCCACCAGATCGGCAAAGTGCTCGGTGCCCGGCTGTCCGACGAGCAGAAACGAGCCATCCTCGGCGGCAACGCCCGCCGCATCCTGAAGCGAATACGATCACAAAGGTAGTGGTGCCGTGATGTTGCTCAGGGCAACTGGTTGCCCAATCGGCAGCGAACGGCCGACATGTCGCCGGCACTGATGGTTCCGGACTGGTCGATGTCTGTCGGCGCACGTTCGGCGTCGACGACCAGACCCGCCGCCCGGACGACCAGCATGTCGGCCTGGGTCACACTGCCCGAGCCGTCAACGTCGCCGGCCAGCACGCGCAGGGTAAGGTCCGAGTCGCCGCCGGCCGACGCCCCGAGAAAGTCCTTGAGCCCACTGGTGATCGCCACCGTGTAAAGGTCCGCGTCGGGCAGGGCGGCGGACAGGGCAATCGTCAGCGTGCGCCTGGCCCCATCGAGCGTGAGGCTCTCTACGAGCGACGAGACGTCGCCGCCCGCCTGGCCGGTGATCGTTACGGCCCCCGGAAGCAGCGTGGCCGGATCGACCGGGCGGGTGAATTGCACGGCCAACTTCCGCAACCCGGCCAGCCGCGGCTCGGTGAAGTTGTCCCCGACCGTCGTGACCAGGGTCCCGGCCGGGCCGTGGTCGGCGACGACCTGCCACCGGCTGACGCTGAACTCCGGCCCCAGCTTCCAGTACAGGGCCTGCGGGCTGTCGTACGGCGGCGGATAGACCCAGGTGCCGAACGCGCTGCCGTGCAGCAGGTCGCCGGTATGCGGGTTGACGGCGATGGTCCCGCCGCCGCACTGGGACAGGTTCTCCGAGATGTTCGCCCACGTCGCCCCCGAGTCGGTGCTGCGGAAGATGTACGGCAGGCCGGCGGTGTGCGTCTCGGCGTAGATAATCTCCGGGTGCCGCGGGTCCAGGGCCACCGCCCGGACGAAGTTGCCGTACTGCTGCCCCCCGGCCAGGGCCATCACGCCCAGGCTCCGCCAGGTCGTGCCGTCGAAAACCGCCAGGTCCCTCTGGCTGTCCAATGTGTAGACCTTGTTCGGATCGGTTGGATGGACGGCGAAGGTGGGCTTGGAGTCCATGCCGGTGAACGTCCAACTGACGTCGGCATAGACGCGCCAGTTCTGGCCGCGATCGTCGGAGCGCAGAATCTTGTCGCGGCTGGGATCGCG
>JAACEH010000272.1 GCA_011682595.1 Anaerolineaceae bacterium | reverse complement strand
TGCCGGCGATAGTGACCGTCTCGCCGTCGCGGGTCCAGGTGAGTTTCGACGTCCGTTGATTGTCGCCGGCTTTCCAGATTTCTCGCTTCAGCAGGTCGAGCCAGGTCCGCTTCAGGGGCGTGACGTCGGCCGGATCAACCCGGCCCGCCACCTTGGTCCCGACGTCGAGGACCCACATCTGGTCGGCTTTGGCATTTCTGCCGACCAGGACGCTGGTGTCCTTGACGTCGCCCCGATGCCGAAAAGTGATGGTGCCGTACGGCTTGTCGAATCCCAGCTTGGCGTCTTTCGGGTCGGCCCCGTCAACGAACTTGTTGATCTTCAGTTCGCCCATCCGGTCGATCAGGTCGCTGACCTCGCCGTCCTCGGCGGCCACTTTCTCGGGCACCTGGATCTGCCACGTGCCGCCGGATTTGTCCAACACCACCGCACTGCCGTCAAGGTCAATGGCCAGGTGCTCGACCTTGTAACCTTCGAGCGGAATGGCCCGTTTCTCGCGCAGGGCGAACAGGTCCTTCTCCAGTTCCCGCACCTTGTTGTCCTTGAGCGTAACGACCGTCGGCGAGCCTTTGAGCCGGGCGTAGACTTTCGTACCCGACACGTCGGCGTTGCTCCCGACGATCAGCGTATGGACGATCGGCTGGGGTTTCTTCTGATCACCCTCTTGCTGATCGTCCTTTTCCGCCGATTCTTTCTTGGCAACAGGTTTGGCCACTTTCTCATGGAGGCTGATCGTCAGTCGGGGCTCCTGAAGGCCGTACCGGGCCGGGTCCTCGAGAGCGTCGGTCACGAAACTATCGACGTTCAGCCCCGTGGCGGTACCGACCAGGCCGTCGATACCCTCCCTGTCGCCGCGTGCCCGCACCGGAACAGTAATCGTCCACGCCGAATCGGTCCGCTCGGCCGCAACCTCGCCATGCTTTGAGACCACCGTGACCCCGGTGATCCGCCCGGGACCGAAGTCGAAGAGATTCTTGTCGCGGAACTCGTGCAGATCGGCGGTCACCACCTCGTGCAACTGGCCGTCGACAAGGTAGGCCCGGTCCTCGCCCTTGCCCTTGCCCTTGCCCTTGCCCTTTAGGCGAACATAGGTGTAGCGGTCCGTGCCCAGGCCGGCCTGTTTGCCGATCTCCAGATCGTGAGTCTCGGTGCGATAAGTCGGTTCGCCGTCCCCCTCGTCGTCCTTATCTTTATCCTTGTCCTTGTCCTTCTTCTCTTCTTTAACGCGGGTCGTGAAGCGCACGGTGGCCACTGCCGGATCGAGTCCCACTCGCTTGAGTTGTTCCGGATCGAGCTTCAGCGTCCGCTCGTACGACATCTCGGCCAGCAGTCGGGCCAACAGGTCGGCCTGGATGCGATTGCCGGGGCCGTCCACGGGCTCGACCAGTCGCCACTTGTAGTCGGCCCTCTCCAGGGCGAACTTGCCGGCCGCCCGAGCGGTCGACTTCGATCCGCGTAACGTCACCGGGCTCCACCCCTTTGAAGACCCGCTGTTCAAGCAGCCCCTGGCCGTCGGCGGAGTCGCCGCCGGCGGGCAAGTACTTGATCAACACGATGCCGCCGGCTGCAACCAGAGCCAGAGCAGCCAGAATGAGAGTCGTGCGAAAATTCATCTTGTTATCCCTGTTACCCTCTTACCTCACTCGAACGCGAACGCAGTAGACCACGATACCGATCAACACCACCACGGCCGGCAGCCCGGCCCACAGCAGCCAGCGGGTCAGCGTCCCGTACTCTGCCAGGTCGCCAATGCGCCCGTACTGCATGGCCTTGGGGCTGACGGCGATCATGTCCTCCTGGTCGCTGAGCCAGAGCATGGAATTGACCAGCAGTTCGCCGTTGGCCGGATAGTCCAGCAGGGCCAACCCCGTCCGGGTCAACTCGACGTGGGCCTGAACAAATCGGTCCGAGGCGAACATGTCGTCGCCGAAGACGATGATCTTCGATGCGGCCCGGCCGGCGGCTTTTGCCGAAGCCTCGGCCCCCTCGGTCTTTTCGCTCTTTTCGCTAGCGGCGGCAACTGCCGTCCGCACCACGGCCACCGCGACCGGGAAGGGTGGCTTGACATCCTTGGCGGGATCGAACGTGCCCTCGTACTTGCTGGCCACGAGCATCATGTCCGATTCGCCCCAGTGTTTCGCATCGTCCGGAACTTCGACCAGGGAGCGGACCTGCACGCCGTCGGGCAGCGGGTCGGCCACCTTGATATAGACCGGGGCGATGAACCGCGACTTGATGCCTTGCAGCGGCGCGATCACCGGCTGGTCCATCCGGCGATTGGTCTCGGAGGGGTACTCGGTCGTCTCCAGCGGCGGGACCGCCACGTCGCGCTCGTCATTGTCGATGCCCATCACGGCGCCGATGTTGGTCCGAACGTCGAGGCCGAAATCCTTCAGTATTCCCAGGTATGGTATGCCGGGAGCCCTGGGGTCACCGGGGTTCACCTGAACCCGGGTAAAAAACATGGCCCTCCCGCCGGCGGCCAGGTACTTGCGGACCGGTTCGTAGGCCTGGGGTGTCGCCGGCGGACTCCTCATGCCCATCCGCGGGTTCGGCGGCTCGGGAACCATTATCACCAGGACCGACTTATCGGCGCCCTCGACTTGCGGCGGTTCCTGCTCGCGGGCCACAGGTCCCAGTTGGCGATCTCGAAGTTGTTCTGCTTCAGCCGCAAAGCCAACTCCTTGAACTGCCCCAGGTTTTCGCTGACCGGCAGGCCGCCGTAGTGGACGAAGATGGCCGCCGTCTTGGTCTTGGCGGACATGCGGACCAGGGCCGAGGTGATTGCATCCTCGCCGCTGAATCGCCTTTCGGCCGCCGGGTCAAACCGGTTCTGCCCCGGGGCGGGCGGCCAGAGATCGTCGTAGGAAACCACGCTGACCTTCGTGCCCAACTCCACAATGACCGTGTTCGGGCGGATGCTGTTGCGTATCTCCTCCAGCTCCAGCGGCTCCAGCTTGTCGAGGGTCTCGGACATCGCCAGCAGGCGTTTCTGCATGTCCTGGTACCGACCCTCCACCCCGCCAAAGACCTGCCGCACCGCCTCCGGGAGCCTGGCCCCCACGATCTGCATCTGCTGGTTGATGCCCTGGGCGATGGCGTTGAACAGTTGGGCCGCCCCGCTGGTCAGGCCGCCGATCTGGGTGGTGGCCCCGCTGAAGTCAGGGATACCCATGTTCTGCCATTGACCCTCGTCCTGCCGGGCGGGCAGCTCGCTTTCGGGCAGACCAAGATAGCGGCCCAGCGACGACTTGATCGAAGTCACCGTCTGTTCAACCGCCTCCCGGTGCTTGGCCAGTTGCGAGCTTATGTTGGTCATCAGCACCTTCAGGTTGCCGCCGACCTCGGCGTTCTGGCCGGCCTTGCGGAAAAGTTCTTCTTCCGATTTCAGAAAAGCGGTCAGATCCTTCTCCAGGGCCAGGTAGCTGTTGATGGCCTCGACATAGGGCTTGGTCTCGGCCTTGTAGAGCCTGGTGATCCGTTTGCCCAGGGCCGTCAGGTCGGCGAAGTCCTCGACCGGGTCGATCAGTTCCAGTTCGATGTTCTGGCCCTTGGATTCGTAGAGTTCCAGGAGGTCCTCCACGCGGCGCTTCCGCAGGCGGGCCTCCTCGTCCTTCTCTTCGGCCAGGTACAGCGACGTCATCCGCACCGGCGAATCGATCTTGTCCAGAACCAGGCGGGTGCGGCTGCTGAAGCTGTGCACCCCCTGGGCGGTCATGTCCTTGCTCAGGTCAAACTCTTTGGTCGCCCACCAGGCGATGAAGTTGGCTGCAACAACCAGGCCAATCACCAGGACGGTAGCCACTATGACGTTGGCCCCGATGATCACGCGACTTGGATTGCTCGACGCGGCCTTGGCCTTGGGGGGGCCGTCGCTGGTCTGCCTGGGCTCACTTTTCTCGGTCATCGTTTTCTCCTACCGCTCCAGGAGGTTCGTTCTCGCACCACTTTGCCGTCGCCGCCGGGCGCGTCAGCCCCGCATGCCGCGCCACTTGCGGCTCTCCAGGACCTTGACACTCAGGAACAGGGCCAGGGCGGTCAGGCTCAGGAAAAACACCACGTCGTTCAGGGTGATAATGCCCTTGCTGAAATTCTGGTAGCGGGTGTAGAAGCCGATGTATCGGAAGAATGACTTGAACAGGCCGGAAAGCTTCTCGGCCAGAAAGCTGCACAACAGGGTCATGATGGCCAGGAAGACAAAGGGCACAAAGGCGCTGACCATCTGCAGCCGCGTGAAGGAACTGGCCAGCAGTCCGACGGCCAGGAAGAGCATGCCCAGCAGCAGCAGGCCCAGGTACCCGGCGGCGATGGGCCCCCAGTCGGGACTGCCGAATATGGCCAGCACAATCGGGTAGGCCAGCGTCGGGGCCAGCAGGGCCAGGAAGAAGACCACCGAACTGAAGTACTTGCCCAGGATGACCTGCGCGTCGGTCACCGGGGCGGTCATCAGGCTCTCGATCGTGCCCTTGCTCATCTCCTCGCTGACCAGGCGCATGGTCAGCACCGGCAGCAGGAAGACCAGCAACAGGACCGTGTAGTTCATCGCGGCCTGCATCTCGGCCGGCCGGTTGGGCAGAAAATCCATCGTCCCGAAGAATATCCCCGTGATGACCAGGTACACGCCGATGATCACATAGCCCATTGGGCTGTAAAAGTAGGCCCGCAACTCGCGATTCATGACAGCCGCTATCTTGGACATCTCTGGTATCCTCTCGATGCGATCACGACGCAAAGAACATTTCAGGACTTTCCTCGACCTCAGCCCGCCTGACGACTCAGGTTCTGCTCGGCGATCTTGTGGATGTAGAACTCCTCGAGGGTCGGCCGTTGAGTGTGCAGTTCGCGAATGGTCCAGTCGCGCCGTACGGCCAACTCGCCGACCGCCTGGCGGACGTCGGCCCCATTTTCCGTCTCGACCACAAAGACCTGGTAATCGTCGTCGCCCTCGACGCGGACCGAACTGACGCCGTGCAAGGAGCCGATGGCCCGCTTCAGACCGTCGGCGTCGCTGCCTTTGCCTTCCAGGATGGTGCGGCCCACGCTGCCCAGACTGGTCTTCAACTCCTCCAGACGACCGTTGGCTACAACGCGGCCGCTGGCGATGATGATTATCCGCGAGCAGATCTGTTCGACCTCGTGCAGAATGTGGCTCGACAGCAGCACCGTGTGCCGCTGGCCGAGGTGTTGGATCAGCTTGCGGGCCTCCCGAATCTGGCCCGGGTCCAGCCCGATCGTCGGCTCGTCGAGGATCAGCACCTTGGGGTCGCCCAGCAGCGACTCGGCCAGGCCCACTCTCTGGCGATACCCCTTCGACAGCGTGGCGATGATCTGCCGGCGGCGGTCCGTCAACTGGCACTGCTTGAGCACCTCGTCGATCCGCCGTTGCAGCTTCAAGCCGCCCACGGCCTTGAGTTGCCCGCGGAACTTCAGGTACTCCTCGACCCGCATGTCGTCGTACAGCGGCACACTCTCGGGCATGTAGCCGACCGACTCGCGGACCTGCAGGCTCCGGGTGAAGATGTCGTAGCCGTTGACGGTGGCCCTTCCGCTGCTGGCGGGCATGAAGCAGGTCAGCATGCGGATGAGGGTCGTCTTGCCGGCTCCGTTGGGGCCCAGAACGCCGATGATCTCGCCCTCGTCGACCCCGAAAGATATGCCGTCGACCGCCAGAAACGAGCCATAGTACTTGGTCAGATTTTCTACTTCAATCATCACGGACTCCCGGCTATATTCCTCGGATTGCTGGATTGTTCGGGGCCGCTCCAACCCGTACGGCCGACCTCCGGCCTCCGTGCAAGACCAACTTTATAATAACTCACCGCCCATATGTCAAGCATTGCCGCC
>JAACEH010000271.1 GCA_011682595.1 Anaerolineaceae bacterium | reverse complement strand
GGTTGCGAGAAAAAGGGGCCCAACTCCTGGCCGACCCCGAGGTGGCCGTCGACTGGTACGACGCCGCGGGCTACTTCGCCCGGGCCGAGCAGGTCGGTTCCAGCATCAACCGGGCCCATCTGGTCGGCCACGGCAACCTGCGGGCCATGACCGTCGGTTACGACGCCCGCCAGGCAACCCGGGACGAGCTGGACCGCATGGCCGAACTCTTGGCCGCAGGCCTCGAGGCCGGGGCCTGGGGACTTTCCAGCGGCCTGATCTACCCGCCGGGCTGTTACGGCTCGACCGAGGAGCTGATCTTCCTGGCCAAGGTTTCGGCCCGCTACGGCTGCCTTTACACCAGCCACATCCGCGGCGAGGGTGCAACGCTGCTGGACTCGGTCAACGAGTTTCTTTCCATTGTCGAACACAGCGGCTGTCGCGGCATCCTCAGCCACGTCAAAGTCGCCGGCCCTGACAACTGGCCGAAGATCGACCAGCTTATCGAGACCCTCCAGGCGGCGCGGCGCCGCGGGCTCGACTTCTATTGCGACCGCTATCCCTACCTGGCCTCCTGGACCGCCCTGGACAGCATCCTCTTGCCCGACTGGGTCTTTGACGGCGGACGCGAGGCCGAGCTGGCCCGCCTGCGCGATCCGGCCCTGCGGCAAAAACTCATCGACGCCATCCGGACAAGCCACCCGGAACCCGACCTCGCCGAACAGGTCATGGTGGTCAGCGTGCTGGACTCCAAGTTCAGCGACTGCGCCGGACGGACGCTCACGGAGCTGGGCAAACTCTTCAGCTGCGACCCGCTGGACGCGGCCCTGAAATTGATCATCGACGACAAGGGCCATCCCAGCGCCGTCCACTTCTCCATGAACGACGAGAACCTGCGTATGGGCTGCCCTTCGTCATGGTGGCCAGCGACTCCAGCGTCCGCGACTTTGACGACTCCCCCGGCAGCGGCGCCCACCCGCGAGCCTTCGCTACGCCGGTGCGATTCCTGGCCGACTATGTCCGCCAGGCCGGCCTGATGAGCTGGGGAGAAGGTATCCGCCGCCTGACCGGTCTGCCGGCGGAGGTCATGGGCTGGAAGCGCCGCGGCCGGGTGGCCGAGGGCGCGCTGGCCGACATCGTTGTCTTCGAACCCGACAAACTCACCGACCGGGCGACTTACCTCAAACCGGCCGTGCCGCCGGAGGGCATCCGCCAGGTGCTGGTGGCCGGGCGGTTCGTCCTCCGCGACGGCCGGCACACGGGCGCCAAACCGGGACGCATCATCAAGCGCGGGGCCCCCGAATGAGCAGCAAGCGACCGACCATCCTCATCGCCACCAGTTACACCGTGAAGACGAAGCCGCACCAGGAAGAAATCACGCTCCCCGCCGGCTACCTGGCCAGCGTCCTGGCCGCCGGCGGCCTGCCGCTGCTGGTGCCGCCGATGGACGGTCCGGGCAGCGCCGCCGCCTGGCGGCGCCTGGTCCGAACGGGCGACGCCCTGCTGCTGGTCGGCGGCCTGGACGTCGACCCCAGGGCCTACGGGCAGAAGCCTCACCCCGAGACGGTCGTCTCTGCAGCCCTGCGGCAGGAGGCCGACCTGCGACTGCTCGGGTGGTCCGACCGCCGCCGCGTGCCGACCCTGGCCGTCTGCCTGGGCATCCAGACCATGGTCGTCCATCGCGGCGGCACGCTCATCCAGCACCTGCCGCAGGTCGACCCGAAGCTCCGGCGGCACATGCAGCCCGCCGGGCGAAAGCTCCCGCGACACATGGTCCGCATCGATCCCGGCAGCCGCCTGGCCCGCATCGTGGGCCGCCAAACTCTGAGCGTCAACAGCAGTCACCACCAGGCCGTCGATCGCCCGGGACGGCATCTGCAGCCCGTGGCCTGGTCCGGCGACGGACTGATCGAGGCGGTGGAGGACCAGCGGGCGGACCGCTTCTTCCTGGGCCTGCAGTGGCACCCCGAGAGCCTGCACAGAGAGCCGCGCCACCTGGCCCTGTTCAAGGCCCTGGTCCGCCAAGCGGTCCGCTGCCGCGGGGGCACTGGCTGACAAGCAGCGTACGTGTTTAGCTATGTAGGGGCACTCCTGGCGGGTGCCCGCGAGAAGCCGGCTCGTGCTACGTAGCGAAGCCTCCGGCCTTCGTGTAGCCGAAGGCGCTTCGCAGAGTAGTAATGGCAAGGGCGTTCGCGGGCGGGGGCAAGCCCCGCCCCTACAAGAAGCCACAGAAACGCCATGCCGCTAAACACGTGCCAAGCAGCCAGTGGCACACAGAGGCACGAGCGTTTGCGGTCTCGTTGATCTATTGAACCGGAGATCTCGTCTTGTCGCGAACTCAGGTGCTGCAACTTCTTCCCGAACTCGACCCCGGCGGCGCGGAGGGCGTCGTACTGATGCTGGCCCGGCGATTGCCGCGCGACAGGTTCGAGGTGTCGGTGGCCGCCCTCGACGGCTCCGGGCAACTGGCCGCCGCCTTCCGCGAGGCCGGTTGCCGGGTCTGGGACCTGGGCGGGCGAAGCCGTGTGGCCCCCGGAGCCATACGGCGACTCCGCAGCCTGGTGGCGCACCTCCAGCCGGACATCGTCCACTCGCACCTGCTGCGCGCTCACCTGGCCGCGGGCCTGGCCATCTGCTGCCGCAAGGGGCCGACGGTCATCATGACCGAACACCAGGCTGACCCGCGCCGCTGGGCCTTGCACCTGCTCCGTATCGCAGCCCGCAAGGCAAGAGTCGTGACCGCCGTCAGCGAGGCGGTTCGAGGCCACCTGCTGGACCGCGGCTTCGCCTCCGACCGGGTTCTGACGCTGCCCAACGGCATCGAGGTCGAAGCGATCGCCGCCGGCCGGCCAATCGAGCGGGGCCGACTCGGTTTGCCGAAAGATGCCCGCCTGCTGCTTTTCGTCGGTCGCCTGACTCGCCAGAAGGGCCTGGACATTCTGCTGAGGGCCTTCTCGACGATTGCCGCCGAGCAGCCGCAAGTGCACCTTCTTGTGGCCGGCGACGGCGAGCAGGGCCGGGAGTTGGAGCACCTGTCCAAGTGGCTGGGCCTGGCTGAGCGTGTGCACTTTCTGGGCCGCCGCGACGACGTGGCGGGGCTCCTGAAGACGGCCGAGGTTTGCGTTCTGCCCAGCCGCTGGGAAGGACTGTCGCTGGTGCTGCTGGAAGCCATGGCCGCCGGACGGCCGGTCATCGCCACGCGAGTTGAAGGCAGCCGGGAGGTCCTGACCGACGGCTGCACGGGGCTGCTCGTTGAGCCGGAGTCGCCCGCCGCCCTGGCCGAAGCGCTTCGCCGGCTGCTCGGCGATGCGGACCTGGCGGCGAGGCTTGGCCCTGCGGCCCGGAAACGTGTCGCGGGCGAGTTTACCGCCCAGGCCATGGCCGCCCGCTACGCCAAGCTGTACGACGAGTTTGGCCCCGCCGCCGCGCAGTGAGCCGCCCCACGGCGCAACCGTCCGTGCGAGCTGTCCGAACGGTCAGGAAAGTTTCGCGGGGGCGGGTTTTTGTGTTGACTGCAACTCGGCGACGGTTAGAATCCCGCTTGGTTAAAGGGTTTTTCGGAGTTCCGATTAGTTTTGTTTCTGACAAAGGAGAGATCATGAACAAGGGCGAATTCGTTGAGATGCTGGCCGACTGCATGGGCGAGTCGAAGGCTGCCGCCGGGCGTTCGCTGGACTGCGTGCTGGACTGCCTGGCCAAGGCCGTCAAGAAAACAAGTAAGGTTTCGCTCAGCGGTTTCGGCATCTTCGAAATCAAGAAGCGCAAAGCCCGCATGGGAATCAACCCGAAGACCCAGGAGAAGATCAAGATCAAAGCCTCGAAGACCGTTGGCTTCAAGGCGGCCAAGGCCCTCAAGGATTCGCTCTAGAATCCGCACCTGAGAGCCGCGGAGAAACTCGGAGCAGGTCAAGCTGCGCCGCCGGGAAGAATCGTTCCGGCGGCGCTTTTACTTTGCCGGTTCACCCGACGGCGAACGGTGGGTGACATGGCCACACGCTTGCTGGTCCTGCGTAGCCGAGCAGGCTGTTGCAGATTCTTGCCATTTTATGTGTTGATTGGGTATCATGGCTGCGTCATCAGTAAGGACTCTTGTGAGAGGGCCAGCGCATGGGA
>JAACEH010000270.1 GCA_011682595.1 Anaerolineaceae bacterium | reverse complement strand
CTCCGGGCGTTTTGCACCTGCCGCCTGACCCGCGAACTTTTCGCTCGGCCTCGCGACGCCCAAGGTATTGCAACAGCCCCTTAGCGTATACTACGTTGCATTGACACCCACGGCCAATAGAATTACAATACTGCAGGTCGCCAGCCCCGAAGGGAGGCCGCACCTTGAGACTGCTGATTGGAATCATCGTCGTTCTGATTGCCGTTGATTCGCTTCGGGCCGACCAGGCCGACGGCGACCCCTTGCTGCCGATCGTTGTCCGTCCGGAATCCAGGCCGGTCAAGAGCCCGGCCGAGAGGCCTGCCAAGACGCCGAAACCGGCCTCGACCGCCGCGAAGTCGCCCAAGAAGACGGCCATCGAAATCGACAGGGAGAAGTCGCGGCTGGTTGTTCGCGGTTCGTTTCTGGGCACCTCCGGACTGGTCGAATTGGGGGCTACGACCAACCGCCGCAAGAAGTTCCTGGCGGTCATTCTTCTGAAAGCGCGGCCCAGCGAAATTGCCCGGGCCATGAAAGCCCTGGGCGCACAGCCCGGAAAAGTGCCGGTGATTAATCCCAGGGCCACAACCGCCACCAGGCCCGAAGGACGCAAGGTCGATCTCCTGGTCGAGTGGGAAGCAATGGCCGCCGGCAAACCCATCCAGCGGCGGGCCCGGTTGGAGGAGTTTTTCTGGGACCGCTCGACGGACAGGACGTTGCCCGAAAGCCCCTGGGTCTACGCCGGCAGTTCGGTCGTCAAGGGCGCGGAATCGGATTTCGAAATCTTCGTCGCCGACCTCTCCGGCAGCGTGGCCACAATCAACCGCATGGACTCCAGCAGCCTGTTCTACTATGGTGGCAACCTGCCGCCGGCAGCAGCCCGCCGAGCCAATCCGCAACTGAAGCCGCGGGCCGGCACGCCGTGCCGCCTGGTGATCCAGGTGCTTGCCGAGCCGGAACCCCCCGAGCCGAAGGCCACTGAACCCGCCGCCGAAAAGATCCCGGCAGACCAGCCGCCGGCGGAAGAGATTCCGGCGATCGAACCGCCGGCCGATAGCCAGGGTCAACAGGAGTCTCCGCAGAAAGAGCCGCAAGCAACGGAGCCCGAAAACACGCCGGACGGCGGCAAAGATCAGAAGCCGACCACGCCGACGCCGGCGCAGGGCGATGACAAGAAACCCGAGACGCCCGAGCCGAAGGAGCCGGCGGCGGCCCCTGCGTCGCTTCGTTGACCGCCGCGGCTCTTCAGAACATCGGCCGCCAGGGGACCGGCCGGAAGGTAGACTGATGAAGAACCTCATCCTGCTGATCGCATTCGCTCTGGCCGGAACAGCCGTTGCCCTGGCCGTGGTCGGTTGCGGCAAGGCCGACCGAGCCCGGAGCGAGCCGCTCCCTGGCATTCAGCCGGAAACGCGCCGCACGATGAGGCTGGTCATGGGTAAGATCGGCCAGTATTACCAGGTGCTGGCCGTCGCGGTCGATAAGGGCAACTTCCTCGAGGCGGCCGGTCACGCCGACGCCATTGCAGCCTTGGGCTCGTTTCTGGCACCGCACCGCGTTCCGGGCATGCCGGAAACCTATATCCCCCTGCAGGCGGCGCTCAACGAAGCGGCCCGCGAACTGGCCGCCGCCGCGCGGCTCGGCAAAGCACGCGAGGCCACACTGCTTTTCGACGAGATCCAGGGCGCCTGCCGCAGTTGTCACGGCGAGTTTCGCGTCGAACTGGAGTCGCCGTACCGCGAACTGGGCTGGACCGAGGACGAGGACTGACCGGACTTTCGGAGTCTCACCCATGGCAGAAAAACGCATCGGCGTCTACCCCGGCACATTCGATCCGCCCACGCTGGGCCACCTGGACATCATCGGCCGCGGGCTGACAATTTTCGACGAACTGATCGTCGCCGTGGCCGCCAACCCGGAAAAAGCATCGCTGCTTGCCGCCGATGAGCGGCTGGCCTTGCTGAGCGAGATCACCCGTGGCATAGCCGGCCTCACAATCGACAGCTTCGAGGGCTTGACGGTCGATTACGTGGCGGCCCGCGGGGCCGGGGCCATCCTTCGCGGCATCCGCACCTCGACCGATCTGGATTACGAGTCGCACCTGGCCCTGACCAACCGGGCCATCAGCGGCATCGAGACGGTCTTCGTCCTGGCCGGTCCGCAGTGCGGATTCATCTCTTCGAGCCTGGTGCGTGAAGTGGCTCGCCTTGGCGGCGACGTGTCGGGAATGGTTCCCCCCTGCGTGGCGGCGGCCTTGAAGAAGAAACTCACCTGAAGCCGCCCCCGCCGGGAGCTTATGGTGGATCGTATCCGCTGCCGCCGAAGGGGTGGCAGCGCATGATGCGCCAGATGCCCTTGGCCGCCCCGCGCCAGGGGCCGTGCTTGCGGACGACCAGAATAAAGTAGTCGCTGCAGGTCGGCTGGAAGCGGCAGTGGCGGCCCAGCAGCGGCGACAACGTCAACTGGTAGAGTCGCACCGGGGCAATCAGCAGGGCCGTTGCAGTCGCTCGAATGGCCCTGCCAATGGAACCCGGGACGGACATCAGGTGGCCTCGCCTTCGGACCTTTGCCGCTGCTTTCTGTCGGCCACGGCGACCGCCCGGCGAGCCACCTCGGGCAGCGACGTTCGCAGTTGGGCCAGGGTCATCCCTTCGGCCTTGCGGGGAATGACGACAAAGTCGTACCCCTCGGGCAGATCGTTGCGCGACAGGCGGAAGGCTTCGCGCAGCAGCCGCTTGATCTGGTTCCGCCGGACGCTATTGCCGTGTTTCTTGCCGACGCTCAGGCCGACGCGGCTCTGCGGCAGGCCGTTGCGGCAGGCATAAACGACCACTTGCCGATCGGCGGCGCTGGCCCGCAGGCCATAGGCGCGGCGAAAGTCGGCCTGCCGTTTGATGCGCCGCGACTTCCTGAGGGTAAACCTGGTCGTCTTGTCATGTGTGGGAGTCGGGGTCATTTCAGGCGCCTTCCGGCCTCCTGCCACAGGTCGGTCATGTCCGAGGGCGGCCGGCGGCGGTGCAGCGACGGCGGCCGCAACCGGCGCACCGCGAGCAGGGCGACAACCATCGCCACGATCAGCAGCAAAGCAAACAACAGCCAATGTCGCAGAAGGCGCCAAACACTCTCTTTGTCGGGTCGCTTGTGGCCGCTTTCCCCCCCGGTGACGACATCCCTGGTCGGCATTGTTTCCCTGGCATGGCCGCTTTCCAGCGACTTCAGCGGCGGCTGAATCAGCGTCGGCGG